>JABSPG010000335.1 GCA_013214445.1 Ekhidna sp.
TCTTCACGTCCATTGGCATTGCCTTCACCATTTTCTTTTTTGACCATAAGTTTTTGGACTCCTTTGCTTACATCATTTATGCAGTTTTTATTGGTCTTCTACTTTTGATTCTAGTTGGTGGTAAGGAGGTAGCTGGGTCAAAATCTTGGGTCGGCATTGGAAGTTTTGGTTTACAACCCTCTGAGTTTGCAAAATTTGCTACAGCTTTCGCCATTGCTAAATATCTAGACCAACCAAATAGAAAGCTAGAAGATCTGAAAACGTTATTGATCACATTTGCCATCTTCTTGATTCCCATGGGACTCACCATATTACAAGGAGACCTTGGAACAGCCCTGGTTTTTACAGCGTTTGTCGTGCCACTTTTTAGAGAAGGTATGCCTCCTCAACTCTTAATATTGGGATTCTCAGTACTTATCGTTTTTCTGCTAACGCTGCTAGTAAGCCAGACCATTTTACTTGCCGGAATTGCCATTCTTACCATTCTTTTCATAGGGCTGAATGCCAAACAACCTAAGAGAATTGTGCTCATTGTCGTCTCAGCCATAGTTGTCACTTTTTTCGTACGAAGTGTCGACTTTATCCTAACAGATGTGTTGAAACCGCACCAGCAGAAAAGAGTACTTTCCTTGGTAAATCCAAACATCGATCCGCTAGGTGTCGGATGGAATGTTACCCAATCAAAAATAGCTATTGGTTCTGGTGGTTTTAACGGTAAAGGATTTCTTGAAGGGACTCAAACCAAATTTGACTTTGTACCAGAGCAAACCACTGACTTCATATTTTGTACGATCGGAGAGGAGCATGGCTGGATCGGAAGTATCATCTTACTTACTCTATTTACAACACTCCTGGTGAGGCTGGCTATTTTGGCTGAGCGACAAAAATCAACCTTTTCTAGAATATACGGCTATGGGGTGATAGGGATCATTTTCTTCCACTTTACTGTCAACATTGCTATGACGATTGGTTTATTTCCAGTAATCGGCATACCTCTTCCTTTCTTTAGCTACGGGGGTTCTTCACTTTGGGCATTCACCATCCTTTTGTTCAGCTTTCTAAAGCTTGATGCTCACAGAATGCAAGTACTTCAACGAATGTAATTTTTAAATTCTACCTGCCTTCTTTTTAGCTTCTGCTACAACTTGGTCCGCCTTTTTATTGGCTTCAGATTCTATTCTACCGGCCTTCTGGTCAGCTTCGCTTCTTAACTTCTTTGCAGCAGTTTCGGCCACCCTCTTCTTTATTGGATTCGAGCCCGCCTCTTTAATTAGCTTATCAGCAGCTGCATAGCCTTCTTGCTTAACCTTTGCGGCACTCTTCTGCCCTTCAGAACGTATTGCCTTAGCTTGTGACTCTGCTTCAGCGATAATCTTTTGCTTCTGTTCTTCTTTCTTCTTGTTTATCTCTTCTTTAGCTTTCTCCTTTTCTTCATTCACTCTAGAAGAAACAACAGCTTTGGCCATATCAGACGCACTTGCACTTTCTCCTGTCTCAGAATCGCTGGTTCCTAATAGTTTGACCGTTGGATCGTCATATGTTCCCCCAATACCCAAATTCAAATTGATTTTGTCAGCAACAAGTTTAGCACCCCCGGTGAATGAACTAAGTGCACTGTTCACAGCGCTTCCTATTTGACCAGTAGGTACATCTTTCATAAGCATCGAATAGTTCAACTTTCCATCCAGGGTATTGCTTCCACCCACTGTTGCACTTTGTCCACCTACATTCAGATCAAATGGCTCTACAAAAAGACTTCCATCCCGAATTGCTGTCTGAATCAGTACGTCCTTTACACTGATCTTTTCTGCGCTTTGATTATCTCCACCCCCCTTTAGGGAGGTAACTGCTGAAAGCTTCTGAATGAATGCACCCTTCTCTAGTGCTGCTTCTGCCACATTCACAAGCCCCTCAAGATTCAAATCCTCTACTATCGGCATCATATCTTGCCCCAAGTTTCCTGCTGCTGTGAAGTCTGCCGAAAAGTTTCCTGTCACTTGTTCTGCAATAGGCACATAGCTTTGTACAGTTTCAAATGTTTCAAAAGCCCTACTAATGGAAAGATCTTTTATTTTAAAGCCAAGGTCATATTTAGGTTTCTCTAAATCCTTTGTGACGTAAGAGCCTGACATTTCAAACTCCCCTCCAAGCATTTCAAAATCATTCTTGTCTAGAATAATTGCTCCATCTTTTACAAGTACAATGCCTTTGAAATTTGTGATGGGCATATTTGAATACGCAATCTTACCGATGGATGATGCGAACGTAAAATCTATGTTTTCAGGAATCTTAATTACCTCCAATGCTGTGGTATCTATCTCCTCATCTTCCTCAATTTCTTCTGGTAAGAATTCGTTCACATCAATCAAATTAGAAGAAAAATCTAATCGGCCAGTTAGCAACTCACCTTCTGATAAAGCAAAAGCTATATAATTTTCAACCTTACCTTGTAGACTAAAATCAGAATTTCCTGATTTAGCAGAGAACTCTGACAAGTTAACCTTAGCAGGATCAAATGATAAATCAGCCCTCATCAAGTTGAACCCCTGAGGTAAGTCTTCACTCTTAAACACAAAATCATTTACCAGTAGACTTCCCGAAGTAGGTAGCAGCTCGTATTGCTCTGCTTCCAAATATGACATTTGACCGGCACTATTAAGTTTTGCATTGATCTTGCCTGCCAGTGTCATCCCATCCATTGGGATAATCTTTGCTATTTTTTCTAAATCTGCGTTTCCATCAAAGCCAAAATCCCACTTGTAATCTTCAAGATTCTTAAATTTTAAATATGCTTCAACAGATTCCCCATCAACAAGCATGGAAAAATTATCAACATTGAAGCTTGTCTCCGTTAGATCAGCAGAAGGGTATTCAAAACTGGTAGCGATGTTTATCTTCTCAATTGGTATGTTAAATTTTGCATAACTAACACTTCCATCTTCCACTTTTAGGTTAGCAGCTACGGCAGGCATTGAATTCTCGTTGAAGGTTCCTCTGACAAAACCATCAAAACCAACAACACCACCGGCTTTGACACCATCTAAGTATTCTTGATATACTCCAGGTATCAAAGACAATATACTTGTTAGATTAATATCTTTTCCTCCAAAGGAAATATCCATTTCAATGTTCTCCCCAGGCATACTAACAAACCCGTCTGCCTCCATAGCAAATTGATTTACAGCAACTCGATTTTCTTTGAAAGTAAACTTCATGGCACCTAAGTCCATGTTTAAATTGACGTCTAGATTCAATCGCTTGTTCGCCACATATTCTACACCTTCAAAACCCAACGAAGCAGCATCGACTGTGGTCTTCGTATTCATGTCAAAGACTTCCAAAGTAAAATCTCCAGAACCTGAGTGGTTTAATCCTTCTAGTTTACTATAGAAATTCAATGATTGATCTTGATAGGTTACATCAGCACCATTTATATTCCAGCTTTGGATCCCTATACTTACATTTCCACCGGATGCCTCTTCAACGGGCTCTTCTTCCACACTTGTGGTTTTTGCAATGTCATAGTTTGCTTTGCCATCCGGTAATACAAGAACTTTTATCCTTGGCTGATCAAGCAAAACCTGTTCAATCTGAATCTGGTCTCCACTGATTGCTGACATTACATCCACCGTAATCAAAAAAGTACCAACAGAAACTAAGGTATCAGACTCAAACTCGTCTATACCAATAATCCCGAAATTGCTCATGCTAACAGTTAGATCAGGAAAGCTCTTCAAGAGCGATAGACTAAAGGCGTCTATGTCATAGTATACACTCGCATTTAAGTTTTCAGCCATCGCGTCATCTAGACCTTTCCGAATGTCTTCTTTAAAGATGACCGGTATGGCGACAATTGTGACAATCAATAGGAAAATAACAACTCCAAGAATGACAAGTAGCTTTTTCATGATGGTGAATTTTATCACCAAATTAATAAGAATACTTACCATCTATAAAGATGGCAAGGCATTTTAACAGAGAAAATCTACTTAGTTAATGTAACAAATATATCTTCAAGTAATTGAAGCCTGATTCGTCCTTTTTCTTGAGCGGCGATCTTATAGGTCATCCCAGGGCTTTCTTTATCATTTACTAGAAATAGCGTATCGTTGGACACATACCATGATTGTGTATGAGAAAGTGTATCTATAGCAAAAATACAACCTGGATATCCATAGACGGTCTTTGTCAAGCTATCTGAAGTAAAAGTGAATTTACCATCCATATAAAACTCCATATCCTCGATCCCTGGATATGCTTCGGGGGGTGTTTCCCATTCTGCATTCCATACTCCGTGCCACTGTTCAGGACGATTCTCAGATTTTTCTTCTCCTGTACTGCAGGCAATGACAAAAATTATTGGAACTAAGAGAAGCTTTTTCATTGGACGAAGGGTTGTTACTGAATTCAACTCAAAAGTACTTAACCATTAAGTCAATCATAAACTTTTTGAAACCTGTATATGGAGGGTAGATGGACTTTGCCATTGTAAAACCTCGTCTTTGTCTTACCACTGCTTTCTCATTAGAAAAAGCAAGAAAACCGGCATGTCCATGTGCCTTACCAATCCCGCTGTTGTTCACTCCGCCAATCGGTAAATTAGGATGGGCAAATTGAACAACAACATCGTTTATGGCCATCATTCCAGCACTGGTTTCCTTTTCCACCCTCTTAATTACTTTTCGATCGCCAGCAAAGACATATAATGCCAAAGGCTTCTGTTTATGATTAATGAACTCAATCGCTTGATCCAGGTCACTGTACGTCATTAATGAGAGGATCGGACCAAAGATCTCTTCTTCCATCACCTTTGAGTCTGAGGATATATTGGAAAGAAGCGTTGGGGTAAACCTTAAATTTTCCCGATCTGATTTCCCACCAAATTCGATATTTGCTCCCTTATCCTCGCCTGTCTGCAAGTAATCTTGGATATGATCCCAACTTACAGCAAGACTACCATGACCTCCGATTCCTCCTCCTTTTGCGTTCGAACGTAACGGTAAATCAATCATCTGACCATAACTTATATATATTTTGTAGTATGCATGTGAACACACAATGTTTATTAATGAACCCGACGAGACACCACATGTTTTCAAAGAAAAAGGAAAACTGGGAGGG
>JABSPG010000336.1 GCA_013214445.1 Ekhidna sp.
GCTATCCCACATTTTCTTCCTATTATCCATCACCTGCTCTAAGGTTTCTTTACCTGCTCTAGTGACCTTAAAATATCGCTTCCGTTTCCCTCCTCGCACAGCAGTAGCTTCACCAAATTCAGATTCTAGCAGTCCCTTTTTCTCTAGCCGGCTTAGTGCAGTCCGCATAGCTCCGACACTGACCTTTCGATTCAACCTCCGTTCAATTTCTTCTTTAATGGATATCCCATAAGCATCTTGATACAAGATTGCCACTGTCAGCATTACAACCTCCTCAAATTCTCCAATCGCCTGTTTTCCCATATTTGCATATTAAAGTCCTAAAAGTAGCTAAAATATTTAAGTCCTAAACGTAGCTTTTATTCAAAAGTTATAAACAGCCTCAAAACACTGATAATAAATCTTCAGAAAACTTATAAAGACTAAAGTGAAAAATACTGATCGTCCATTTTTTGGAGGATCAGCTTTATCTCGTCCGCTTTGTGGTAATCACCGAGCTTTTCAAAGGAGACGATTAGATTGCGTAGAGCTCTTAATATGATATCCAAGTTGGAGCAAGCGTTGTAAAAAATATCCTGCTTCTCTAGCCGTAGGCTATCTAGATAGTTGTCAATATCATCTTTGGTGAAGATTAGCCCTCTATTGAATACATTGATATAGAATGGTTCTTCTCCTATCTGGTATATGAGAATGAACAAATTAGGAAGATTTACACCGAACACCGGCAAACCAATCTTCTGAGCAAGCAGCATATAAACAGAGCAAAGCGAAATAGGATTTCCTTTTTTTGATTCTAAGACCGCATTGATCATAGAATTGGCAGGAGAATGAAAGTTCTTCGTATTTGCCCGAAACTTGAATTTGTTGAAGAACACTTGATTAAACACCCTTATCTGGTCATAGGGAGCCATCTCATCTTCCATGTGCCTCCAAAGCTCGTGGTAAAGCTGATCTATTTCCTCCCTCAATTCATCTATTTCCAGATCAGGATAGAGGTAGGTTGCTACGATCCAGAGTCCTTCGAGCAAGTCCTCACCGTCGGTAGCTTTCCAAGCTATAAAACGCTCTTTCAGTAGTTCGAATTGTAGCTCGTGAACCAAATCCTCAATTTTACCTTGAATGATAGGATTGAAAGTTGCCTCCCACTCCTGTTCCAATAGCGGAATCACATTCGTACCAAAAGACATGATCTTTTCTTCAACGTGAGTCACGACCTCACTGTCCTCATCATCTAACAGGACTACAAGTGCCTTTATTTCAGATTCTTTTAGCAATCCCAAATTAAGTTTGAATTACGCCTACATTCATCCGCTCTTCAATTGGAGCATGGTTGGCCATCTCAATGCCTTTGGAAATAACATTTCTAGTATCTGCAGGATCAATGATCCCATCAACCCATAGCCTTGAAGCCGCATAGTATGGACTCAGTTTTTCATCATAGGAGTCTTTGATTTTCTTCAGTTGAGCTTCCTTTTCTTCCTCTGTCAATTCTTTACCTTTCGCTTTTGCGGAGGCTATTTCTATCTGGAGCAGCGTTTTGGCGGCAGAGCCTCCACTCATTACCGCAATTTCAGCAGTTGGCCAGGCATATATCAGTCGTGGGTCATAGGCCTTTCCGCACATGGCATAATTGCCTGCACCATATGAGCTACCCATCACAATACTGAACTTTGGCACCACCGAATTAGAAACTGCATTTACCATCTTAGCTCCGTCTTTGATAATACCTCCATGCTCTGACCTAGAACCCACCATAAAGCCGTTCACGTCGTGGAGAAAAACCAATGGAATCTTCCGTTGATTACAGTTCATAATGAACCTTGCTGCCTTGTCAGCAGAATCAGAGTAAATCACACCACCCATCTGCATCTCTCCTTTTTTGGTCTTAACCACCTTTCGTTGGTTAGCCACGATACCAACACTCCATCCATCTATCCTCCCGCATCCGCAGACGATAGACTTCCCATATAGCTCCTTGTATTGATCAAAGTCTGAATCATCAACGAGACATTTTATGACTTCAACCATATCATATTGAATGCCCCGATTAGCAGGAAACTCACCATAGATATCTTTGAGTTTTCTTTTCGGGGTTTTAGCCGATACCCTGTTAAATCCCGCATTTTCAGGATCCCCAGTTTTGTCAAAAATCTTTTTGATGGCATCAAGAGCCGCCTCATCACTTTCAAACTTATTATCAGTAACTCCCGAGATCTCACAATGCGTAGTAGCTCCTCCCAACGTTTCATTGTCAATATCCTCACCTACTGCAGACTTCACCAGGTAACTTCCAGCTAAGAACACTGACCCTGTCCCATCCACTATCAAAGCTTCATCCGCCATAATTGGCAGATAGGCTCCACCAGCAACACAGCTACCCATAATCGCAGCTATTTGGATGATGCCTTTGGAGGACATGATCGCATTGTTCCTGAACTGTCGCCCGAAATGCTCTTTATCTGGAAAAATCTCATCCTGCATCGGTAAAAAAACCCCTGCACTATCTACCAAATAGATGATTGGGAGATTATTCTCAATTGAAATTTCTTGCGCTCGAAGGTTCTTCTTAGCTGTCATTGGAAACCATGCACCGGCTTTTACAGTCGCGTCATTTGCTACGATCATGCATTGGCGATCAGAAACCTTGGCGATACCAGTAACTACACCTGCTGACGGGCAGCCCCCAACTTCTTGATACATGCCTTCGGCAGCAAATGCTCCAACCTCCAAAAAGTCAGAAGGATCATCAATCAAATATTCAATTCGCTCTCTTGCTGTGAGTTTACCTTTCTTATGATGAGATGCAATCTTTTTTTCTCCACCTCCCAGATGCACCTTTTTTAATCGCTCTCCTAACCTATACACCAATTGCTTATTGGCATCTTCATTTTTGTTGAATTGAATATCCATGAAATCAGCTACTTGCCGTCCTGAGACTTACCTTTTAGTTTCTTGTTTTTTCTGCCCAGTGGACTCATAAAGTCTTTAGGGTAATTATTGAAATGAATAATTAGTTCGTCCATGTCCACAAGCAACTTATTTAAGCTGTTGTACACAGAATCATCGTTCAACATTTTACCTATTGTACCATCTTCTGATTGAACAGAAATGAGAAGCTTGTTTACATGATCCAATGATTCATTAACTTTTTGCAGAGTCTCAGCTAAAGGGACTGCATTAAGTGAATCAACCAAATTTTTGGAACTCGCCAATACTCCCTCCAATTGATCGGATCGATCTTTAAAAGACAACATAAGCGCATTCGCATTATCCAACGATTCGTTTATGTTCAATTGCCTCAATTTGGTAGTTGCAGTCTCTAATGTTTCTTTGGCGGCACCAATTGTACCTTTTATGTCGGTTTGATTCAGCGAGTCGAGTAAAGTATTGAGTCTGGTTATAGTTGTATTCAGGTTATCTGCAACTGGCTCAAATTGAGAAAGCATTCCTTCATCCATATCCGAAGAAAGCGTGTCTCCAGGCTGCATTGGATTTGCCGAAACCCCTACGTCTAATACAATGGCCTTACCTCCAAACAGACCATCGTTGGCTAAGGTTGCAGATGCATCATCTCCAATCATTAGGTTTTCATCTATATCAATTGAAACTACGATATACCCCTTAGCCTGCTTCAGCTCGAATCCACTGACCCTGCCAACTGGCAGTCCATTAAAGTATACCGGATTAGATACGTTTAATCCAGAAACGTTAGTGTACGTTGCATAATACCTGTTCGTAGGGGAAAATAGGTCTGATCCTCTTAAGAAATTGAAACCGTAGTAGAGGAGTCCTCCAGCTACCAAAGTCATCAAGCCGATTTTAAATTCTTTAGACACCTTTTTGCGTTGATTTAATTTTGAGCATCAAATGCTTCTTTGTATTCCTTGATGGCACGATAAATACCAGAGGCAATATAAGACTGCACTTCCGTGTTGTTCAATTCTTTTTCTTCAACCGGATTGGAAAGGTAGCCAATTTCCACCAACACGCTAGGCATAGCAGTGCTCCACATTACATATAAACTCGATTGTTTCACCCCATAGCTTTTTCTCCCTGCTCTGGTCGTTAATTGGTCATCGATGAGTGCCGCTAATAGCAAACTATTGTCCTGATATGCAGACTGAGTCAGGTTAAACAAAATGTATGATTCTGCAGATTGAGGATCGAAATCGTAATTTTTTTCATAATCTTCTTCCAACAGAATAACAGAGTTTTCTCTTTTGGCCACATCTAATGCTCGATCCGTATTCTGTGCACCCATAACATACACTTCAGAACCTTTGATTGCCTTCTTTCTCTGAACGGAGGTGCTCTTTGGTAAGGAGTTTGCATGAATCGAGACAAACAAATCCGCATCATGCTCATTTGCTATTTCAGACCTCTTTTTAAGATCAATAAATCGATCATCTTTTCTGGTGTAGATAACTTCCACGTCTGGGATATTCTTCTCAACGTACTCGCCTACTTTCATGGCAACCTTAAGTGCAACGTCTTTCTCTTTGGTGTAAGAGCCAATGGTACCGGGATCCTTGCCACCATGTCCTGGGTCAATCACAATTTTAGTTACAGCAAACTCCTTCATTCCAACTGGATGAAATGATGCCATCACAAAAAATAAGCTTAATACAATGGGTAGTACCAGGTTTCTCACTCCCTATATTGTCTAAAATGAAATACTTTTACACAAAAGATAAAAAAACAGGCAAAATCCGCAGTTTTTTGAAGCTACTTAAATCAAAAAACTTGCCAAGCCTCAGATTTACTAATCATCTCAAAGATAATTTGGTCATCATTCATTTTCAAAAAAGCGGGTTGGATTGAGAGGTTTAAGTATAGTTTTAGTTTTATTTTCTACACTCCACG
>JABSPG010000337.1 GCA_013214445.1 Ekhidna sp.
ACCTATATGCTTCTTGATGAAGCTTCTGTTACAGGAACAGCCAATATCATTATGGCAGCTGTGATGGCGGAGGGGCTGACAACTATCTACAATGCCGCTTGCGAACCGTATATTCAGCAACTCTGCAAAATGCTCATCCGGATGGGAGCACAAATCGAAGGTGTAGGATCTAATCTACTGAAGATCGAAGGAGTGAAAATGCTGAGCGGAACAGAACATACGATGCTTCCTGATATGATTGAGATTGGGAGTTTCATTGGAATGGCAGCAATGACAGGCTCTGATTTGACCATTAAGAATGTACAGATTAAGGAGCTAGGGATCATCCCAGAGACCTTCAAGCGACTTGGGATCCAGATGAATTTCATAGGAGATGACATTCATATTCCGTCCCAAGACCATTTCGAGATTGATTCATATATCGATGGTTCAATCTTAACCATAGCTGATGCTATCTGGCCGGGATTGACTCCAGATCTGCTAAGTGTTATTCTTGTAACCGCTACTCAGGCAAGAGGTACTGTCCTCATACATCAGAAAATGTTTGAAAGTAGACTGTTCTTTGTGGATAAATTAATCGATATGGGCGCACAGATTATTTTATGTGATCCTCATCGAGCTACCGTCATTGGTCTAGATAAAGCCTATCCATTGCGTGGTATCACAATGACTTCTCCCGACATTAGAGCTGGAGTTTCTTTATTGATAGCTGCAATGTCTGCGGAGGGAGTTAGCACCATTCATAATATCGATCAGATTGATCGCGGATATCAATTTATTGATCAAAGATTGAATGCTTTGGGTGCAAAAATCACTAGGATGTAATATTTTAGATCTCACGAATTCATTAAGACCACAAATAACCACCATGTTAAAACAACTTTCACACTCATTACTGACTTCTGAAGAACTTGTGAAAACTGCTGAACGCTTAATTCAGGCAGGTAAGCGTTCACCGCTGACCAATGTTCTTGAAAGAAGATTAAAGAAAACAGCAGAGGCTTCAAATTTACTTTCAGATGCACTAGATGAAAGTTTGACAAATATTTATGCCTCCAGAGTGCAGCAAGCAGATCTTCAGAGAGATGATGCATTTCAGGCGTTCAAGTATGGTGTGCTCTCTGCATCCTATAGATCAGAAGGTGCTGTTCGCCTAGCCGGTGAGACACTGGTTGAGATTGTTAGAAAACATGGCTTTAGCCTCTACAATCTAGGCCATATCGCGCAGAGTGAAGCAATGAAGAATTTGATGGGTGAATTGTCAAGGTGCATGACTGAAATCTCTAACTCTGGGGTAGCAGACCTATTTGAAGAGATGGTAAATGCCAATGAGCATTTCAATGATGTGTATCATGAAAAACTGGATGATGAGGCAGGTAAAGAAACGCCACAGATTGTTGTTGGGAAGAGGGAAGTGTCGAAGCAAATCACGCTGTTTCTCAATTATGTGGAACTCTTAGAGGATGACAAAGAACAAGGAGTCAATAAACTCGTGGATGAACTCAATCAAGTAATCGCAGAAATTACAATTGAAGCAAGAGAACGTCAAAGAGGCTAGACTTTGAGTCGTTCTTTCGCTATTTAACATCTCGTTAAGAATCATTAAGGACTTATTAACAGTCATTGGTTTAGTGATTGATCTTTTTTGTAAAAAATCACATTTACATGAAAAAATCAATCCTTCTTACTTTGGTATTTGCCTGCCACTTTGCTTTTGGTCAGGTTATCAATAGAACATTTGAAAGCAGTGACGGATCAAAAAAACTGCTTGGTCGTATTACTCCAGATCGTCTAGAAAGTGAACCTTTCGATGGTTGGTTCAACGAGAATAAAGCTTCTTATGAGGTTGATGAAGCGTCCCTAGATGGAATTGAACTGCCAGATTCTATAACTATTTTCATGGGGACTTGGTGTGGAGATAGTCGAAGGGAAGTTCCTCGATTCATAAAACTTTTGGAATCAAAAAACTTTGATCTTGGGAGGCTAAATATTATCTGCCTCAATTCAGGATTCCAAAATTACAAGCAAGCTCCCGAAAGAGAGGAGAGAGGTATGAATATTCATCGAGTGCCAACCTTTATTCTTCATGATAAAACAGGAGAGGAGATTGGTAGAATTGTGGAAGAGCCGATACAATCACTAGAAGGTGACTTGAAAACGATAATGAACGGAGGAATGTACGAAACTGCTTATCCCATGGCAGAAAAAGTGGTTCATTTATTAGAGACCTACTCGTTGAGGGAGCTTAAAAGGATGCGATCAAAGATTTTAGATGATCTTTCTCAAGGAAAGAACCCCTACGAATTGAATACTTATGGGTATGTATTGTGGTCATCATTTCAGTTACCCAAGGCACAGTTTGCATTTGAACTGAACACTGCGCTATTTCCTGAGGAAGCGGTAACGCATCAAACACTTGCAAGTTTTCTAAATGGTTTGGGAGATGAAAGAAGAGCTCTGACAAGCGTCAAGAATGCACTTAAGATAGAACCAGAAAATGAAAGGCTTCTAGCACTTGAACGATCCATTCGAAAACGATGATCACAAATAAAGGAGCTGATATTAAAAACTCAGCTCCTGAGTTTTATCTTCTTTGAAGGGAAACTGATTCATTGATCCAGCATCCCACGGTGATGGACTGTCCTTCCTCCATTCCTTCATTAAAAATCTCTTCAATCGATGGGAACTGCTCTTTTGAAGCTTGCATCTGTTCTTGATTTCCCGCTTTGCTGTACATTTTGTGAGCTGCTAGAAAAACACCTCGGTCCATAACTCTGCTTTTGTCTCCTCTGCAGTCATCGTAACTGGTGAAATATAAATTTCCTATCAAGTTATAGGCCTCAGAGCTGCCTGGTTTTGCACTAAGTGCCTCATATGCAAGGGTTCTTGATCTTGATTTGTTTCCAAGCTTACTGTTTGCAACAGCTTGTCCCATCAGTGCATCGTAGGTTTCGTCGCTGGTGCTAGCTAGCCCCTGAGCCTCTTCGTAATATTGCAATCCTTTCGCAATCTCACCACTTGCCAAGTACTTACTTCCAATGGCATTCGCTAGCGCAAAAGATGGCTGTTCTTTGAATACCGGCTCACTTGCCTCTAAGAAATAAGATTCTTTCGTGCATTTGGCTTGAACAGAGTATTTAAAAATCTTTTTGGCCGTTTTTAGATCAGTAGGGTCAGCTTTGAATTTTGGAACAAGTTTCTCTTCAATGAATTCACATGTCAAAATTCCTGGTATGGAGCCAAGCCAAGCGTCAGTCTTGGACTGCTCTTTGTCAAGTTTACTGGGGTTTTCTCCATTTTTCCTTTTGCTTTCTATGATGTCAGAAATCAGCGTGTGAATATCGAGTACCTTTTCTGCCGGCATTTTATCAGGAGCGGTCTTGTGAAAATTCTTAGCCAGTAACATATACGTGTTTAAGTTGAACGTAGAAATCTCTGGTCCATTCATGTCATAAGCCTCCGCATATAGTTCTGCTAGCATTGGATACTTTGCAGGTGTTTTGTAATGGAGCTTAAACGCCTCATAGGCCTTTCTGTCCATCGTAGCTGCTTTGTTGTCGAAATATTTGATTCGTTGATCATACATCCACAAAAGAGAGTCTTGGAGTTGCTCTTTACGATCCTTATCACTGGTGTTTTTGATGATGTCCTCGAGGCAGTCTACTCCTTGAATGTAGATCGAGGAATTCAAGTCTGGATTGTTGGTATACAACCAGTTCAATGGCTGCATTGCTTCCGCGTATTTGCTTTGTGCAATCAATAGCTTGTAGTATGCTTGTTTCTCCATCGCCTGAGATTTCAGGTTTGGGTCTTCTGGCCAGTTCCAACCAGTTTGAGCAAAAGAAACAGACGCTGTGAGCACAGCTAATGCGAATACAGTCTTTTTTATCATGTTCTATTGAGTTCTAAATAAAGTTTTGCCTCTCTTTAATATGATAGGCGAAAACAATGCCAATGATTCGTAAAAGTTGGTCTTCAAAAATGAATTGCAAATTGAATAATTTTTATGCTAATACGGCTATGAATCACATTAGTTTTGTGTTAAATATCGACATATAAATTATTCCGATGTTCAATTTCAAGGAAATTCTAAGTGTTTCTTTAATTCTATTCTCTGTGATTGATATTTTGGGTAGCGTGCCAATCATCATCGATTTAAGAAAAAAGTTTGGACATGTCCAGTCAGAAAAAGCCACACTGGTTTCAGGTATAATCATGGTGATATTTCTCTTTGTGGGGGAAAGTATTCTCCAGCTTTTTGGGATTGATATCAGTTCTTTTGCGGTTGCAGGGGCTATTATTATGTTCTTTCTTGGTATGGAGATGGTGTTAGGTCTTCAGTTCTTTAAATCGGATCCGGAAGAATCAAAAAGTGCCTCTATTGTCCCTATTGCATTTCCTTTGATTGCTGGTGCTGGCACCATGACTACACTTATATCACTAAAGGCCGAGTTTAGCAATGCGAACATTCTGGTAGGAGTGGCTTTAAATTTAGTCTTTGTCTATATCGTTCTAAAAACCAGCGGCTGGTTAGAAAAAGTCATAGGCAAGGCTGGGTTTAATGTTCTTAGAAAAGTATTTGGAATAGTCCTTCTTGCGATCTCGATCAAGATATTTAAGAATCATTTGCTTACATGATCAAGATTTTCACAGACGGAGCTGCCAAAGGAAATCCCGGTCCCGGTGGATTTGGTACGATTTTGCAACATGGCAATCATGAAAAGGAGCTTTCTGGGGGCTTTCGAATGACGACTAACAATCGAATGGAGCTGTTGGCAGTAATAGAGGGATTAGAGGCAATAAAGAAGCCTGGATGGAAGGTCTTAGTAGTTTCGGATAGTAAATATGTAGTTGATGCGGTGACAAAAGGCTGGCTGAAAGGTTGGGTTGTCAAGGATTTTAAAGGTAAAAAAAATAGAGATCTGTGGGAGAGGTATTTACGAGCATCTGCTCCGCATGATGTGCGGTTTCAGTGGGTGAAGGGTCATGCTGGACACCCGGAGAACGAACGGTGTGACCAACTTGCAGTGGAAGCCTCGGAGAAAAAAGAATTAAAAGTTGATTCCGTTTTTGAAGAGGGTAAAAGCTGATCATTTATTTTAGTAGTGAAT
>JABSPG010000338.1 GCA_013214445.1 Ekhidna sp.
AGCCAATGAGGAGGCTCCAACTAGGTGTACATCATTTTCGATAGCCTGTTTTGCTACCTCATCTGGTGTTTGAAACAATGGTCCTATGTCAACATCAAAACCCAGGTCAGCAAATGAAGTAGCTATTACTTTTGCACCTCTATCATGTCCATCTTGCCCCATTTTTGCTATCATGATTCTTGGACGTCTGCCATCAAGCTCTTCGAAACGATCAGATAATTCTACAGCCTTCTGGAAATCTTCATTGTTTTTTATTGCAGATGAATACACCCCTGATATTGTTTTATTTGTTGCTTGAAATCTCCCAAACACTTTTTCCATTGCCATGGAAATCTCTCCAAGAGTGGCTCGGCATCTTGCAGCTTCTATAGCCAGTGCAAGCAGATTTTCCCGCCCTCTTGCTCCCTCCTCCAAACGCTTTAGGGCTGATTGTACAGCATCTTCATTTCTCTCTTTTTTAATTTGATTCAGTCTTTCGATCTGTTTGTCACGGACCTTATTATTGTCTACTTCAAGAAGGTCTATTTCTGTCTTTTCATCGGTTGTAAACTTATTTACTCCAATGATCGACTCTTGACCTGAATCAATTCTTGCTTGTTTTTTCGCTGCTGCTTCTTCAATTTTCATTTTCGGGTAACCAGCTTCGATTGCCTTTGACATACCACCCATGCTCTCTACTTCTTGAATGATTTGCCAACTCTTTTTGATTAGCTCTTCTGTTCGTTTTTCAACTTCTCTGGAACCACCCATCGGATCCACAACTTTTGTAATATTTGTCTCTTGCTGTAAATAGATCTGAGTGTCTCTTGCAATTTTTGCAGAAAAATCGGTTGGTAATGCGATCGCTTCGTCCAGTGCGTTGGTATGTAGTGATTGGGTATGACCTAGTGCGGCAGCCATTGCTTCTATGGTGGTTCTGGCTACATTGTTAAATGGGTCTTGAGCCGTTAGGCTATAACCTGATGTCTGACTATGTGTTCGGAGAGCCATTGATTTCTCCTTTTTCGGATCAAACTCTTTAATGATCTTCGCCCAAAGTACTCGGGCTGCTCTCATTTTTGAGATTTCGGTGAAGAAGTTCATCCCAATACCCCAAAAGAAGGAAAGTCTAGGAGCAAAAGCGTCAATGTCAATTCCTGCCTCAATTCCTGTTCTTACATATTCAAGCCCGTCTGCAAGTGTAAAGGCCATTTCTAGTTCAGCCGTAGCTCCTGCCTCATGCATATGGTATCCACTAATGCTAATGGAGTTGAATTTCCGCATATGCTGCGAGGTGAACTTGAAGATATCGGCAATAATTCTCATGGATTGAGCTGGTGGGTAGATATAGGTGTTTCTCACCATGAACTCCTTCAAAATATCATTTTGAATGGTGCCAGTAAGTAATTCTGGTGAGACACCCTGTTCTTCAGCTGCGACTATATAAAATGCCATGACTGGGATTACAGCCCCATTCATGGTCATAGACACAGACATTTGATCCAAAGGGATTTGGTCGAAAAGTATTTTCATATCCTCGACTGAGTCTATTGCTACTCCGGCCTTTCCAACATCTCCTGTTACCCTTGGATTATCACTATCATACCCACGATGAGTTGCCAAGTCGAATGCTACGGAAAGACCTTTTTGTCCAGCTGCGAGGTTACGTCTGTAGAAAGCATTTGATTCTTCTGCAGTACTAAATCCGGCATACTGTCGAATAGTCCAAGGTCTAGATGTATACATCGTCGCATAGGGTCCCCTTAGAAATGGAGGAGCACCAGCTGTAAAACCTTCTTGCAAATATTTTTTCAATGAAGTGTTCATTTGCGATGAATTTGTTGGATTAGTTTATTTGTCAAAACCTCAATGTAGTAGGATCCACCGCACTGATCGCTATATTCAACTATTCCGCTTTCCTCTCTTATGAGGTTACCTACGTTTCTACTTATTCTACTATCGCCCTGTGAAGTGGTAAAACTGACAGAATGACTTCCGCCTATGATACTTGCTAGACCAGCGCTAGTATTTAGAAACCACTGACGGTCCAGCGCTTCATGTGCGGCAATATGAGTATGTATTACTGGGACAATCCCAATATCATTTTGTAGAATGAATCGTATAGCTCTTATTGTAGCTATCTCTAGGAAGAAATCTTTGAATGCTGTTCTGTAAATGTGTTTTTTTGATCCTATGCAATCCACGATTTCTTGTATCTGTTTAGTTGGATCGTGGAATTGAATTGCATTTATGCAATTGCCAGTTGGAGATAAATTAAAGCCATTAAGATTATGGTCTTCTTTAGAGACACTCTCGCCTATTATGCTGACATCACATATTTCAAGGTCGATATCCTTTAAAAATGGAGCTAAGTCTACCTTATTTTTGAGATTGAATATGATGCCATCTGCACCGCCCATCAGAGCTGAAAGTGCCTTTTTGTTAGCTGTTTCTGACTCATCAACTTCAATCAGTTCATAAATCTTCCATTGATGACTTTCCAGATTTGTAAAAAACGTCAACTGATCTGATAGTTTTTCGATATCAGAAAAATCGTAATAGCCATCTAGCTCGATTAAGGCCGCATTTGACCATGCTAGCTCATGTAGTGGATCAGCTCCTTTTAGTTGTGTTGCTGCTAATTTTATCCAATCTTCTTTAGTCTTTCTAGTGAAGATTTTTAGGTTCAGGTCTTCCAAAATAGTATTTCTAGGTGTGGTTTCCCTTACGAAGTTAGACTACAAAATCATTGTGAAGAAAAATTGTATTTATCGAAGAATTTCAGATCCAAAACACCTCTTTTCTTACGTTTTGTAAACATTGAAAAAGTCAAGAGTAAATTCATTTTTTTAAGAATTTTTTTTAAGACATCTTTGATGCCCTTTCGAGGAAAAAAGGATCACCTAAGCCATAATAAACCACTAATAACTTCTATTGAGAATGCATGAAGTAGTATGGAAAAACTGTCTTGAGTATGTTAAAAAGCGCATTCCGGTGCAAAGTTATTCAACATGGTTTGAGCCAATAACTCCCTTGAAATCAGAAGGTAACGTTCTCACAATTCAAGTCCCAAGTCAGTTTTTTTATGAGTGGTTGGAAGAGCACTATGTACACCTTCTTAAGGAAGCGATTTCCCTTGAATTAGGAGAAGGTGCTAGATTGGAATATTCTGTTGTGGTTGAAAAAGAAAAACCCGCCACAACAAATGCTACTTCCTTGAGAATCAATAAACTAAATGATAGAAACGCAACAAACTCAAATGGGTTGAATGCTGCATTTATTGAGGATTTAAAGAATGAAAATAATTTGAACCCGACCTATACTTTCGATAACTTCATCGAAGGTGATTGTAATAGACTAGGACGTTCGGCTGGATTTGCAGTAGCTAAGAAGCCTGGTGTTACTTCTTTCAATCCCTTAATGATTTATGGAGGTGTAGGTTTAGGAAAGACTCACCTAGTGCAGGGAATAGGAAATTATATCAGAAGTGAGGATCCGACAAAGAAAATCATCTACGTAGCTTCAGAGAAATTCACTAACCAGTTTATTGATTCTCTCAAGAACAATAATGTCCAAAGTTTTATTTCTTATTACCGAGGTGTTGATATACTTATCCTTGATGACGTTCAGTTTCTGAGGGATAAAGAAAAAACTCAAGAGATTTTCTTCCATATTTTTAATCATTTGCATCAGGCTGGGAAGCAAATTGTAATGACATCTGATTGTGCTCCAAAGGATTTGAAAGGGTTACAGGAGCGTTTGGTTTCTCGATTTAAGTGGGGGCTTACAGCCGACCTTCAGCAACCCGCTTTTGAAACCAGAATGGCGATCATTAAAAGGAAGATTCAAGAGGATGGCATATACATACCAGAGGAGGTAATTGAGTACATTGCATATACTGTAGATACAAATATTAGAGAACTGGAGGGGGTCGTGGTTTCTTTGATCGCTCATGCTTCCTTGATGCAGGTGGAGGTTGATCTAGATCTGGCGAAAAGGGTCTTAAAGAATATTGTAAAAGAAATTGACTCTGAAGTAGGTATCGATTACATCCAAAAAACTGTTTCAGAATACTTCCATGTTGGGCAAGAGGATTTGAAAGCGAAGACTCGGAAAAAGGAAATAGTAATTGCAAGACAAGTAGCGATGTACTTTTCTAAGGATTATACTAATCACTCACTAAAATCAATTGGATATCACTTCGGTGGAAGAGATCATAGTACAGTAATTCATGCTTTACAGAGTGTTAATGACATGATGGATACTGATTCGAAATTCAGATATTCAGTAGACGAGTTGAAGAAGAAGTTAAAGATGCGAACCACCTGATGTTTTATCGTCTAAACGGATAGTAAACTTTTCTTCCTCTTTCATTAATTCCGATAATATCAAATCTACCCCTTATATTTTCAAGGACTTGAGTCAGTTCCTCTGGGCTATCGATTTTTCTATTATTGATTCTTGTAACAATGAATCCCTCTGGAATGCCTAATGAGGCAAAGAATCCGTTGGATTTATAGTCAACAACTTTAACTCCACTCTCAATTCCTAAAAGGTCTCTCTCCACTTTTGATACTCGTTCAAATCGTGCCTCAAGATCTTCAGCATAATAGATATTTCTTTTGATAATACTTGTGGTACCTTCTCTATTTGTCAGAATGATAGACCTGTCTATCATGCTTCCATCCCTTTCGGCAATGATCTGTAGATTATCGCCAGGATAACTTTTCGCTATCAGTTCCTCCAGATGGGCTTTGCTTGATATTCTCTTGTCATTTACTTTTCTAATCACGTCCCTTTTCTTGAGCCCAGCTTTATCTGCAGCGCTACCATCTTTGATTTCCGCAATAAGAACCCCGTCCAGATCTTCAAGGCTTATGCGATCAGCAATTTCGCTATCTATATCTATGAATTCGGCTCCAGTAAATGCTTTTTGTACCTCTCCATATTTTATTAAGTCATTGAATACCTTCGAAACAATGTTGACTGGTATGGCAAAACCATATCCTGCATATGATCCGGTTCTCGACAGAATGGCGGTATTTATTCCGATCAGTTCCCCAGCAGCATTTACTAGTGCTCCGCCACTGTTTCCGGGATTGATTGCTGCATCGGTTTG
>JABSPG010000339.1 GCA_013214445.1 Ekhidna sp.
TGCTCGACTATGAACCTGAGAAATGGACTCCTCTTAAGTGCTTCTTATTGATTTCCAATATGAACAATATGCTTTCACGAGGAGAAAGAGATCTAGAACACACCAATGCCCTTAAGAAATGGGGACGCGAAGTATTTGATATTTTATATCCAGAAAGACCTAATGTTGTTGACCCAGTTATTCCGAAGGGCACAGCGTTTGACTTTGAACCTATTCAAGTAAATAAGCCTGATGTTAGCTTTCCAATAAGATTTACAGAGCCTACGATTGACCAACCAAATCCTGATAATGGAAGCAACAGTTTTGTAGTAAATGGAGAAAAAACCGCAAATGGAAAAGTAATACTTACAAATGAACCTGACCTTAGCTTGAACTTACCTAGCATCTGGTATGTCATGCATTTAAATAGTCCGACCATCAATACCATGGGTGCAACTTTACCAGGTGGCCCAGGAGTAATCATTGGCTTTAATGACTCGATAGCATGGGGTAATACCAATGCCAAAAGAGATCTTGTAGACTGGTACTATATAGAGTTTAAAGATGACGAAAGAAATGAATACCTCTACAATAATAATTGGGTTCCGACCAATAAAGTGGTGGAGGAAATAAAGGTTAAAGGGGCGGAATCCGTATATGATACCATCATTTATACGCATCATGGTCCAGTGGTTTATGACCGAAACTTTGGTAGCTCCAGATCGGAAATCACTAACCTCGCAATGAAGTGGACGGCACATGAAGGAAGCAAGGAAATCAAAGCCCTATATCTAGGAAATAAAGCAGAAAACTACGATGATTTTGTAGAAGCTTTCAGCTATTTCAGTGGTCCTCCACAGAATTATTCTTTTGCCTCGGTAAGTGGGGATATCGCTTTATGGATCAACGGTAAATTTCCAGTAAAATGGGAGGAGCAAGGAAAATTTTTGATGGATGGCAGCAATATCGATCATGAATGGAAAGAATATATGCCACAATCTCATAACCTTCATGTAAAAAATCCTCCCCAAAATTTTGTGAGCTCAGCAAACCAGCATGCAGCAGATAGTACATACCCTTACTATCAGTGGGACTACAGCTTTGAACACTACCGTGGAAGAAGAATCAATGATCGTCTTCGAGTCCTGAACAACATTACGGTAAAAGATATGATGGAGCTGCAGCATGACAACTTCAACTACAACGCTTCTGAAGCTTTACCAATGATGCTAGATAGCCTTGACTCTGCTTCATTCACAGATATCGAATGGGAATATTTCAATAAGCTAAGCTCTTGGGATTATTTCAGTAATCCTGACAGAGAGGCTCCATCCATTTATGAACTATGGTGGAGAAAAATGAACGCTAAGCTTTGGGACGAAATTGATAGTTCTGAAGTAGCTGTCTATAGACCCAATTGGTATAACACCATCGAAATCTTGAAGAATGCTCCAGATTTCGAAATGATCGACAACCAGTCAACTGAAAAGAAGGAAAATGTAGGTGATATTTTTAGAGATACATTTACAGAGACTATCGAGAGTTTAGAGGAGTACCAAAAAGAGGAAAACTCTCTGCAGTGGTATGAATACAAAAACACAACCATAAGACACCTGCTCAGAATCGGCCCATTCAATAGAGGTAAAGTGAAAATAGGGGGCAATAGGTCTATAGTGAATGCTGCTTCTGGTGCACATGGTCCCTCTTGGAGAATGGTGGTAGAACTAGGTGACGGAGAAGTAAATGCTTGGGGCGTATATCCGGGAAGTCAGACGGGAAACCCCGGCAATCCTTCTTATGGGGAAATGATTGAAGACTGGGCTAGTGGCAAATACTATCAGCTACTCTTCGATGAAAGTATCACCAATAATCACCCACAGATCAAGCATTCAATTCAACTGGATAGATAATATTGTAACTGAAATTCAAATGAAACTGATTATCCGACTCATCTTAATAGGAGCACTTACTTACTTCCTATCTCCTCTCACCTTTTGGTGGATAGCGATGATTGCATCCTTCGCAGTTTGCTATATCTCGGCATCCTCAGCGCTAAACGCATTTATTTCTGGATTCTTGGGAGTCGGATTGGTCTGGATGGGACATGCTTGGAGTCTGGACGTACAGAACGAATCTGCTTTCAGTTCATCCATAGGCCAGGTTATGCAACTAAACGAACCCATAATGCTGGTGTTCGCGACCGGAATTATTGGAGGTGTGGCAGGAGGTTTTGCTGCTTTGACTGGAAACGCCTTTAGGAAACTGTTTCAGAAGCCAAAGCAGCGAAGTTTGTACAGTTAATCAGCCTTCTTTTACTAGTACTCCTTTAGCAACGAAGGTTACTGCATCTCTCATTGATTCATCATATTCCTTCCCGCCATCTTCAGCATAGTGCTTTGCAACATCTTCAGCTAAAATCTCTTTGTTTGCCACCCCTTCTACAATTACTTCTCTCCCGCTTATATCCTTTGGAACAAAAAATCCATAATCCTTAAACGTCACACGAATGTTAGCTCCTTGGTCGTTTTGTAGAACCATCCAGCAACCTTTCATTTGACATACTTCCTCTATAACACCTCTTACTTTAAAAGTTTGCTCCTCATCACTCACTTTTCCTAAGAAGTCTTCAGTGGTAAGAGCGTCTTCTGATGAAATCTCTTCTCCGTGCTTAGAAAACTTTTCAGTCTGCGAAGTGCACGCAAACAAGACAAAAACTAATAGTAAATATTTCATTGGATTGTTCTTTTCAGCAAAAATACCAAGCCAATGTTGATTCCAAAAGAATGAGTATTCCTATTCGTGAAAGGGTAAAGTAAATGCCAAAATCATTGGCATTGAAAGGGTGAAATTCATCCCTAGGATTTTTACAAAAAAAGAAGGATTGCGACCAGCAACCCTTCATCATTAAGAACCAGCTATGGTAAATAGATGCGTACATCTATTGCTTCAAAAGTAAAGTTTTTACAGGCCTTTAGCAAAGAATATTGTTCAATTTCACCTTCAACCCAAATTTATAAACGTTATTTATAATCAATGAGTTGAACTGATCATCATTTCCATTGAAACTTAAATGTCTACTAGACCAAATACCTTTTACACCATACGTTCAAACAGAACCTTTTATAAATATTTCTATACTTGCTAACCTCAATACTGCCTTATCATAGGTAGCACACCTGACGTTTGCCTTTTTTGATAGATAGATGAAGAATTTAATACCTTAACTTCACCACGAAACATGATGAAATGAAAGAGACCTATTACAATCGAGAAGACTTAAAGAAATTTGGAGAAATCACCGAATGGCAAAAAAAGCTAGGTGAAAAATTCTTTGATTACTATGGCGAAGTATTCCAAGAAGGCGCGTTGACAGCAAGAGAAAAATCACTCATCGCCCTGGCTGTGTCCCATGCAGTTCAATGTCCCTATTGTATTGATGCATACACCTCAGATCTTCTTAAAAAAGGTGTTGATGAAGAACAAATGATGGAAGCTGTGCATGTCACTGCTGCAATCAAAGGGGGTGCTGCACTTGTACACGGTGTTCAAATGATGAATCAGGTTAATGACAAATTAATGTGAGGATGATCAAATCTCTAAAAAGACAAAACCACAAACTAGCAAGTCCGGAAGGACAGATAAATATCCTATCAGACACTGATGCTATCGAAATACCCTCTTTTGAAAGCAAAATGAAGAACATTGACCTTCTTCCTCTGAAACCAACTGAGATTGACATTTTTCAGGTAAATGTTGGTAAGATGTGTAATCAGGTCTGCGCACATTGTCATGTAGATGCTGGTCCTGACCGAAAGGAAATCATGACAAGAGAAACCATGCAGCTTTGTCTTGACGCAATCAAGCAAACTAACGTCAAAACAGTAGATCTAACGGGTGGGGCTCCTGAAATGAATCCAAACTTCCGATGGTTTGTGGAGGAACTATCGGCTCTTGATAAGCAAATTATAGTCAGATGTAATCTTACCATCATACTTGCAAATCCCAAGTACAATGATTTACCAGAATTCTTTAAAAAACATCGTATTAATGTAGTAAGTAGCCTCCCCTACTTTACAGCAAAAAGAACCGACGCTCAAAGGGGCGATGGAGTGTTCGATAAATCAATTAAAGCACTGCAAATGCTAAATGCTGTGGGGTATGGAAAAGAAGAGAGCGAATTAAAACTGGATCTAGTCTACAATCCTGCAGGAGCATTTCTTCCAGGCGACCAAGACAGTTTAACAGCTCAATTTAAGAAGAAATTGAAGGAGTATGATATTGTATTTAATGACCTATTCACTATAACGAATCTACCTGTCAGTAGATTCCTGGAATACTTAGTCAAAACGGAGAAGTATGAAGACTATATGCATGAACTGGTAAACGCATTTAATCCTGAGGCAGCAAAGGGAGTCATGTGTAGAAATACACTAAGTGTTGGATGGGATGGTCATCTATACGACTGTGATTTTAATCAAATGCTAGAGCTCAAGGTGCAAGCGCCGAATCATATTTCTAATTTTGATATTCAAAAACTGGAGAACCGAGATATTGTATTGAATCAGCACTGCTATGGATGTACGGCGGGAGCAGGATCTAGCTGTGGGGGCGCTACTACCTAATCTATTCTACTACAATGAGGAGGGAACTATATTTGACCTAGTTCAAATCTTGGATTTCTTCTGATGAATCATCTTTTCTTTCCAAAATAGAATCTTGGATCCTTGAATACCTCTGCCTCAGGTCTTCTTCGGATTTTAGTGACTTATTCAAACTATTGTATAAGCTAGCGCCTATCTCTTCCTTAATCTTTCCAATATAAAGCTCCCTAAATGAGGCTGTCATGGAGTCATAATTGTTTTGGATCAAAGCAAAAGCACTCAACTCTGATTGAGAAACTGCCAAAGCACCCATCTTCACACTGTCCCCTTTCGCATCCCTGATTTCGACAAATCTTGCAGACTTCATATTATCATCATTATCTATCCAGCCATTATACAACTTTGTCATCCGCTCCTTTTCATATTCTGCCCAGATCATAACTTTCGCGTATTTCTGTAAATCCTCATTGGAATATGATACTTCTTCCTGGGCATTCAA
>JABSPG010000034.1 GCA_013214445.1 Ekhidna sp.
ACCTCATCAGTTTCAGTATCAGTAGCTTCGAAGAGGGTCATTTGTTGTCCATCAACACCTGTTTTGAACCATCCCTCCAAGGTAAATTCTTCATCAAGTACCACTCGTTCCCTCTGAAAAGAGATGAAGTCATCTGTTCCGTCAAACTCCAGCGAAAAACCGACAGGAGTGGATTTAGAAGGCGTCACCTGGAAAGTTTGCCCTCCACCGTAGAATACCCCTTTGATGATGTAATCACCACCCGCATCGGTGTAAGCACCCAACTGTGCGGGGGAAATAAAGTCTGAACGATCCACTTCACATAGGTACCCGTGCTCACGCTCTTCAACCGGCTTGGCTGCAAAATCAAAAACTTTGTTACTAAATTGTTCATCAAATTTCCAATACACGGACAGATCCTCCTCCTCACCAGTGAGTGTTATTTCTTTGAACCTGCGCACTTCTTCTCGTGATCGAGCATCGTTCCAAATACGAAAATCATCCAGAAAACCAGCGTAATAGTTGGTGTAAAGCTTAGGACCTTCCTTGCCGATCTCCAGCTCGGTATTTACCGTGATCGGATCGTCGATAGCGCTCTCCGCAACACGATTACCATCAACATACAAAAACACACTAGCGGTATCATATACTGCGGCAAAGTGATGCCACCCTCTGGAAAATTGATCCAGGTTATAGCCGTCGCGTGAACTCAATTCGATACCAGTTCCGTCTGCATCACCATCATGGAAGTATATCAATCTACCTTCATCATCCAGCGAAATCTTAAGCACAGTATTGGTGGTACCTGAGTCTACTGCGGAGAAAATCGTCTGGGCTTTGGTTTCGACATTGCGCCACCATCCTTCCACGGTGTAAGTAGAATCAAACTTAAAAGATTGATCCAAGAAATAGACATAATCTTGTGTGCCATCAAAGTCCAAAGAGCGTCCAAGATTAGGCGTTAACACCACTTTCACATCTGAAACGGGAGTCCCGTTGCGAGTCTCTACTTTTCCAGTTACCCGGCCATTTGGGTTCAGAAAACCTACTGCTTCGATTGGCTTTGCATCCCCAAATTGATTGGTAGTGACAATTTCGTAGGTGTAGAATTCGCCGGGAAAAACATTATAGTCTACATAGGAAGTTTGATTCAGTGGAACCGTCGTAAGCAGACGACCATTTCGAAAAACCTGAGTCAAAGTCTCCGTTACTTGTGGTCCTGTGTAGTCATCCACGACTTCCCATTCCACCTCAATTCGATCTACGTATTCCCCCTCGGAGGCGCTCGCAATAGGTGCCTGAGGCTCTGCATTGTAGAAACCCCAAAAACCTCCATTTGAACGAATGCCTTGTTGACGGCTACCATTAAAACCGACATACGGCTGGCCGATTGTTACCTGAATGATGTTGTCATCGGTAGCCACATAATTGACACCTGCCCCATTTAAGGTGACATTTGAGATCGAGTAATTGATTTCGTCCTTGCAATCTTGTTGAGCTTCTACTGAAAGCACTCCCAGCATTAAAAGCCAACCAAGCAATTTTTTTCTCACTATTGTTTTCATGTTGATGAAGTTTGAAGTGAGGATCCTAATTCTTACCTACTTGGGTTTCCTGTGCTGGCTTTAGCAGTGCTTCCATACTACTCAGCCTCGCTTCGAGCGACTTCATCCTTTCAAGTTGCTTTTTGAGTTGCTCGTTTTCTGCTTGCAATGCCTCTACTTGTTTCGCCAATTCCTGGGTAGCTGAGACATTCAACATGGAGATGGCATCATAGTCTATGGCATGAAAATCATCTACCTCTTTTCCGAATACAAAAAGCTTGTCTACTTGCACGTTATGCTTTACAACAAAAGTTGTCGCGCTTTTAACAGCAATAACTTCTTTTCGAAGCTCTCCATGGTCAGTAATGATTTTAACATATTGCCCTTTTTCTAGCTCATGCACATTCTCTAAAGTTATAGTGAGAAATTCGTCCTCCTCAGTAAACTCAATATCCGTAGCAAAAGCGTAAACATCAGGTACATAGTCAGTCCGAAGACTAATAGCATCAGGGTAGATCTCTTTAACCTCTTGAGCGATCAACTTTTTTTCCTTTTTGTTTCCGTACTGGGCTTTGTCTATGTAGGAATAATCCGTGATCCGTAGGTCATTAAGTATATCTAAGTCCTCTGAGGTATTGGTTCTTCCCTCGATATGCTTGATTCTTGCATCCGATAAAAGGAAAAAGGCTCTGCCAGATCCAATCGCATCTTGTGCGAAGATGCTGTAGTTGTAGCTATTTGATAAATTTTGATTGGCGCCAACGAACGATGCGTCCATCCATGCTTGGATCGTACCTAAATTATTGAAGGGTCCACCACCTACTACCAATTTTGCCTGTGTCGGACTTGACGTTCCAATACCGACATTGTGACTTGCAGAGGGGTTAATAAGCAATTGACCAGCACTATTTTCAATGATTGTAGTGCTAGAACCGGCACCTAATGGCCTTACGCGAAAATTACTTCCAGTGTGTTCCAAGAAAAGGCTTCCCATTGCCGATCCATCAGTGTTAACAAATAGTCTTGAGTCACTTCTGGTTGAAGAAGATCCCAGTCCAATAGCTCCATTGCTAGTAAATTTCATTCTAGCTGCGCCATTGGTCTTTATTTCCAAATCGCCATCTGCAATCCAGTCGATGCCTGTATCCGTGTCGCCAAGGGCCAATTCGAATTGAGGACCAGACTGTGCCCCTCCAAGTCCTATATACCCTAGTGGACTTATTCCGAGACGATTCGCAAAATTGTCTGATCCATCCTGTGTTCCTAAATACAAGTTACTATTAGCACCTGTAGTCCAAAAGTATTTTTTCAGCGTTCCCCATTGATCGCTTGGCAGATACATTTCTAATACACCTCCACCTGCGGTGGCACCACCAAGTGCACTTACGAATCCTCTGGTCGCACCCTGACTTCCAGACTGCACTGAGCCGCTGCTAGCAAGTACAATACCTCCGCTTGGATTTAAAAGCAAGGTATCTGGGTCTCCCCCAACCGAACGGGACTGGATCGGTCCTGCTTCTAAGGTGCCATCATTCAAAATAGTCGCTTCCGTGGTTCCGCCAATTTGAAAATTGATAGATCCTGCCCCTACATCGTCTTTGTCAGCATTGATATTCACGCTCGATGGGTTGAGCAAGGCAGAAGCTGGTCCAGAGAAGTTAGCGGTATTTAACGAGGTTCCATCGTTGAAAACGATCCTTCCGTCAGGACCTTCGAACTTCAGTGCTCCTTGCTCTACAATGATGCTATCCTTGGCTAAGACTATATTTCCAGTAGAGGGAAACTGATTGTCCTGGCCTAAAATGGCCTTTGCATAAGGATAAATGGTAATCGGTATTCTTGGGGTCATTTCGGCAAAGTTTTCCACAGTCACACCTACATAGTACTCTGCATCAAAGGCAAGTCCATCGAGACTCACATCTTCGCCCAAATTGGCCTGAAAGACTCCATGATTGACTTGAAGGTTTTCATACGTGTCCGTCCATAGGGCAGTACCATTTGAGGCTACATCATAAATAGAAAAAACAACACTATAAGTACCGTCATCTACAGTCCGACCATTCGGGTCTCTCAACACTCCCTGGATGGAGATGTTTTGCGCAACAAGACTGATTGAAAGAATGGAAAAGATGAATTGTAAAGCTATTCTCATGACATAAATATTTAGCAGTAACTTGGTTTACAGCTTGGAAATTAGAAAATGCCAAAAATTCCTGCCCTTAAATGTTGAGTTTGACCATCTTTTGTATGAGTTTGACATTTCGTATTTAAATTCTGCTTTGTTTTAGGGGATCTAGCTTGATTATGGCAACAGCGTACAAAATTTTGATCGTAGATGATGAGGTATTGATTGCGGAAATGTGTCAGGATATGCTGACTGATTTAGGATACAACGTAATTGGAATCGCAGGGACATTCAAAGAAGCTGTAAACCGGATTGATTCTGAAAAACCAGACCTTGTCATTTTAGATATCAATCTTCAAGAAGAAAAAAACGGAACACATTTGGGCTCCTACATCGATACAAAACCAAGTATGGAACATCTATACCTTACTTCACATAAGGATACCGCCACCATTCAAAAGGCTGCCGCCACCTCACCTGCAGCGTATTTGATCAAACCCTTTGACCAAGTTGACCTGCATGCCACGGTCGAGGTAATAAAAAACAGAAAGTCTAACAATGAAGTACTGCAGCTCAACACAGGACATAATACACTTAATGTTAAGGCTGATGAGGTCATATATGTGAAGTCTGACAATAATTACATCGAGGTATATGTAAACGACCATAAACATATCGTGAGGAGTTCACTAGACAACTTTTTGACCGAAGCTGGATACGATAATTTCATTCGGATACATCGCTCCTATGCGATCAACATGCTGAAAGTGGATTCATTTAGCGGTCAACATGTGATGCTTGGAGAGATCAAATGTCCCATCGCAAGGTCTTACAAAAAGGAACTACTCCAGCGTTTCAGCGCCTAATGCGTTTCCTAAGGGTAGAAAAACCGAAATAGCTGTGCCTTGCCCGACCTTGCTTTCTATTTCGATCTCGCCATGATTCATCTTTACAAAATCATGCGCAAGCTTCAGGCCCAAACCGGATCCCTTTTCGCCTTTTGTGCCTATTGTTCCCTTTTGTTCCTCTATTTCAAAAATACCTTGAAGTCTATCTTTTGGGATCCCCACTCCAGAATCGATGACACTAAAACCAGCTTTATGTTCACTAAGAAAAAGTTTTACCGTAATGACCCCCTCCTCTTTCGTAAACTTGATCGCATTACTGATCAGGTTTCTTAAGACGATCTCAATACTTCCTCTATCAATATTTACAACTATGTCTTCATGATCATCTTCATCAATGGCAAGGTCAATATACTTATCCTGTGCAAAAGTCTGATAGAGCTGCACAACATTATCTACAAGATCATTTAGAAGCTCTGACTTGAGGGTCACGCGCTTACTGCCGGAATCCATCAGCCCCCAGTCTAACACATTGTCTAGCAATTCCACAAATTGTCGATAAAGTCCATCAAACTCCTTTAGAGCTCGCTGCATTTCTGCGTTGGTATTCCCTACTGCTCGTTTAATCTTAAAAACGACTGCAAAAAGTTTGGTTAAAGGTGATCTGAGATCATGCCCCACGACAGAGTAGAATTTGCTCTTAAGATCATTCATTTTTTCCAACTCAAAGGCTTGTAACTCGATCTCTTTCTTTTGCTCTGCCAGCTGGTCATTTGACCTTTGTAAATCATCTGTTCGCTGAGCAACTGTCTTTTCCAATACGTTCTTTTGAACTTGTAATTTTCGTGTACGCCATCGCGTATAGCTATATCCCGACACTAGCAGAAACAGGAAATACATGACATAGGCCGAGGACGTCTGATACCATGGTGGGTAAACAGTGAAATTAAAAATTGCCTCATCGCTCCAAACTAGATTCCTGCCCTGAGCGCGAACTCGAAATGTATAGTCCCCAGCAGGAATATTTCGATAATCTGCTTTTGTTTCAGAACTAATTTGACTCCAAGAATCATTCAGACCCTCTAGTATATAACTGTATTTTAAAGCATGCGGAGCAGCCCAATCGATCGCAGAGTAGTAAAATGTGAGATGATTTTGACTGAATGGAAGATAAAAGTCTAACGGGAAATTTTCATATGCCATTAGGCCTGAATATTCGACATTTAATTGGCTCTTTGTAGCAGTATCTGAGAAGTCAATATAGGTTTCATTTATATCCAGCCTTCTCAAATGAATCTCTGGAGCATCATTAGATAAGCTGTGACTATTAAGATCCAGTGATGTAAGACCTTTACCACTACCTAACCACAACCGGTTATTTTCATCAATATGACCACTATTAGTCAAAAAGTCGAGTCCTTTTAGACCATCCCCTGCTTCATATGCCAGGACTTTGTAAGACAAAGAACCACTTGTACCTGACTTTTCATTGGGTATGATCAGATTAAGCCCCTTTTCCGTGCCAACCCAGATATTATGATCTTCATCCTCGACCATAGATCCAATTGCATTTTGTAACAACCCTTCTTCTTCAGTAATTGAAAGAAAAGATTGGCCACTAAATACAGTCAGACCTTCATCCCTTGATCCGACCCAAATATTACCTAAATGATCCTCCAAAAGGAAAGAGATGAGAACCTGTGGAAATCCTACATCCGGATCGTAATTTGCAAAGTGCTCTCCCTCAAGGCAACTTAAGCCCCCGCTCGTTCCGACCCATATATTCCCATTTCGATCTTCTAGAATGGCATTGACTGTATTATCAATCAAACCCTCTTCCTCTGTGTAATACTTGAAAGTACTTCCATCAAATTTGATTAGCCCACTGTTGGTGCCAAGCCATATATTTCCTTTTTGATCTACTTCAATAGCAGAAACGGTGTTATCCACAAGACCTTCCTTTTTGGTTATATTCGTAAAGATCTCTCCGTCGTATACAAATACTCCATCTTGCCAAGTACCGAACCAGAGGTTTCCCGATGCATCCATATGACTGGTTTGAAATGAAATCGAATTGACTCCAGGTTTGACATCATAATGGAAGAAGCTTTCTCCATCGTACATCGTCAAACCGCTCTCATCGCCACCAAACCATAGATTCTGATTGCGGTCCTCAATAATTGAATAAATAAAACTATTGCTCAGACCCTCGGCTTCCGTGTAGTGTTTGAAGCTCACCATACGGAATTTGTCAACCCCACCACCATTATCTCCAAACCATAAATTACCCTGACCATCATCCATAGATACATACAGGTCATTTGCTAGTAGGCCTTCCTTTTCTGTAAAATGAGTAAAAGTGCTTCCATCATACCTATTAAATCCACCTCCATCTGTTGCAATCCAGATATTCCCATATTCATCTTCCGATATGGATCGCACAGCATTGGAACTGAGTCCTTCCTTGTCTGTAAAATGAGTAAAGCCGTTTCCGTCGTAGACGTTGACTCCCCCACCATTTGTCCCAATCCAAATATTACCTTTTGAATCATTGTAAAGCGAAATCACTTCATGGTGACTTAGGCCGTCTTCCACCTTGAAAGAAATAAACTGTCGACCATCATAAATGGAAACGCCTTGCTGAGTTCCAAACCAGATCGCTCCGTTGTTATCTTCTAGCATGACATTTACCTGTTCATCAATCAGACCCTCATTTCTTGTGATATGTACAAAATTCTCCCCATCATATTTGGAAACACCTTTGTAGGTACCAATCCAGATATGTCCATTGCGATCTTCCAGCAGACTCCAAATATCATTATCTATTAGGCCTTGATCTTTAGTAAGCTTTCGAAAATGATGACCATCGTAAATAAAGACCCCTTCATTGGTTCCAAACCATAGAATATCGTGCCGATCCTTAATCGCATCCCAAACAAGTTTAAATCCCAGCTTGTCAGTGTAGTCAACAAATGTGACTCCATCATACTTACTCAAACCGAAGCGATGACCAAACCAAATATTCTCTTTTGCATCCTTCAAAATGGAATAGACATAAGAGGAATATAGCCCTTCATTTACATCAAGATATGAAATGTTGTCACTATGATCAACCTTGTATCTTGGGTGAACTGACTCTTGTGGTTTTGGTAAGTCAAAATTCATTAGAACCTCCTTCCCACTTACCGGAACAATGACACCTGTAGGGATCGTATCTCCATGATCATCTAGGATAAAATTCGAGCTGTCACTAAAAGGTCCAATCTCAAACGGGACCTTGGTTAGATTATTTCTATTGATTGTTAGCTTGATAACATTCTCTGGTATCTCATGGACTTGTGAATGTGCTTCAACACTTTTTAGCTTATTGGCATCAACAGCATATGAACTTGGAACAGGGAAATCTACTATACGTACCTCTTGTATCAAACTGTCGACTAAAGGTATCTTCTTTGGTGAAATAGCTTTTGCACTAAGCTTTGCATATTCTGCATTTTCATAGGGAAAAACTATCCTCTCTGGCCTCTGGCATGAAGTGAAAATGAATAAAAAAAGAAGTGCGTAAATAGAATTGAACTCTGCCAACAGTTGGACTAAGCATCTACTTCTTTTCTTATTAAATGAGATCGAATTCATTATTCCAGTCAAAGACTTTGCATCCAAAAACGGATAGTCCTAAACTATCCATGAAATAAACAATTTTCAAAAAGCATACCGATCAACTTGGTACAAATTGAAATCAAATCAATGCTCAATACCCTCTTCTTCTATTAAGAACAATCCGTATTCTCGAATGGTGTTAATGATCGGAATGCTTGTCAATCCCTTTTCAGTGATGGAATACTCTACCTTGGGAGGTACAACGGGATAGACTTTGCGATGGATAAACCCTTCACTTTCCAACTCCCGAAGTTGGGTGGTGAGCATTTTATCAGTAATGTGTTGAATATCCTTCTTTAGCTGACTATACCGTAACACTTTGTCCTTTAGTCGCCAAAGAATTGGCATCTTCCATGTTCCCCCTATTCGATCCATTGCAAACTCTACAGGGTTGTAGTAGAGCTTGTTATTATACATAAACTCCGGCATAACTATTTGATTTTCAATATACTTTCTAAAGAGTGTGTATCATACAAAGCAGTAAGTATATTGAATTATTACTGTTTGTAACAAACTTTTGTAGGAAATAATACAATTGCAGAGGAGTCCTTTACTTATTACTGATCTCCTAAGATCGGTGAAGGAGGTATCAGGAAGAAAGCGAAGGATACGAGCAAGAAAAACAACAGTAAAAAAATGATTAAGGAAGAACAGAAATATGTGCATGCACATGGCATGCCAATGAAAGGTAAAATATTGATCGTGGCTAGCAGTCCCGCTGTTTCGGAGCAAACAGGATGGCCAATTGGGTTTTGGGCAGCAGAACTCACTCACCCACTTCATGTATTTCAAGAAGCTGGCTATGAAGTAGCACTTGCATCTACTGAGGGCGGAGAAGTGGTAATGGATGGTTATTCCAATCCTACAGATGAGAGTGGGTATTCAGCGCATGACGTCATTTCCCTGGGTTACATGCAGCAAGATTGGTTTAATGACCTATTGAAAAACACCAAAAAGCTGACAGAAGTAAACACAGATGATTATGATGCCATCTTTCTAGTGGGCGGACAAGCACCGATGTATACATTTAGAGGAAATGAAGACCTTGAGAAACTATTTGCAAACTTTTATGAAGCCGGCAAGCCAAGCGCCTCAGTGTGTCACTCTACCACACTACTGCTGGAAGCCAAAGATTCTAAAGGAGAACTGATTGTAAAAGGTAAGACTTGGACTGGTTTTGCCAACGCCGAAGAAGATTTCGCAGATGAGGCTGTAGGAATGAAAATTCAACCATACAGAATCCAGGAAGAAGCAGAGAAGCTAGAAGGGACTACCTTCAAAGTAGGAGCTCCTTTTGCTTCGTATGCCATTACCGATGGCAATTTAGTAACAGGACAGCAGCAAAATTCTGGAGCGGCAGCAGCAGAAATGGTAGTCGAACTACTTACAAAATAGATCGTCGAGAAACCATAGCCGATAATCAGTAATCTTCTGATATATCAAGCAAATCAAAAAGATTGAGAAAGTGAAGAATTTAATCATTCCCATCGCACTAGCATTTGCCGCTGGTGCCTTTGTACCAATGCAGACTGGCGCAAACGCGGTTCTAAGCAAAGGACTAGGCAATGGACTCTTGTCTACCTTGGTGGTCTTCATAGTGGCAGCTATTGCAACAGCTATTTTCCTTCTCCTGCAACGTCCTGAAATTCCATCTTTAGAACACGCACAGTCAATTCACTTTTATGCCTGGACTACTGGGGGCATTTTAGGATCGATTTATATATTCATTTTGATCTATACGGCACCAAAACTTGGAATGGCTACCGTTGTAGGTCTGGTAGTTTTTGGCCAAATAGTGATGGCTATGGTTGTAGACCATTTTGGATGGCTCGGACTTGACGTCCACAAAGTAAGCTGGGGAAGAGTAGGCGGTGGACTACTTATGATCATAGGTCTATTGATCATCAAAAAATTTTAGCAAGCTCTAATCAAACAAAAAATCAATAAACTATAAATAAATACATATGACAACTCAAGAAATCGCTGACCAACTGGTCAATCATTTACAAAATGCGCAATTTGAAGAAGCTCAAAAAAATCTATTCGATCAGAATATTGTGAGTATCGAGCCCTCGGCATCTCAAATTCCAACCTTTGAAGGATTGGATAACATACTGAAAAAGGGAGAAGAATTCAGAAATAGCGTGGAAGCCTGGCATGGTCTATCCGTCAGTTCACCAATCGTTGCATCAAACTATTTTGCTATTGCATTTACCGTCGAACTTACTTACAAAGGTCAGTCTGAAAAAACTACCATGCAGGAAATCATTATGTACCAGATAAAGGACGGTAAAATTATTCACGAACAATTCTATTACTAATCAAAAGCACAAAGAGAAATGGAAAGTATTACCATCATTGGATCTGGGGAAGGTATTTCTAAGGCGGTTGCCTTAAAATTTGGTAAGGAAGGATTTCGTATTAATCTGATTTCAAGAACTGAAGCTAAACTTAAACAAATCGTTAAGGATTTAGAGAAAGAGGGAATTGAGGCTGACTATGTTGCAGCGGATGCTTCCAGTAAAGAACTGTTAGGAAAAGCGCTTATACAATTCAAAGAAAGGCACGGACATTCCAGTATGATTTTGTACAATGCTGCTGCTTTGGATATAAAAGAATTTGTAGAACAAGATTGGGAAAGCTACCAAGCTACCTTTAATACCAATGTCGGTGGTGCTTTTCATCTATTGAAATTGGTTCTACCATTTTGCCTTGAAAACAATACGGGTAAGCTCTTCTTTACCAATGGCGGGTTAGCATTAAGCGGGCATCCTTCCTGGACGACCCTCTCAGTAGGCAAAGCAGGTCTTCGAAATCTGATTCAATCAGCTCAAGCAAGTGTAAAAGATACTGATGTCCACATTGCTCAGGTGACCGTTGGTGGATTTGTGAGCCCTGAAGCAGAAATCCATAACCCAGACAATATTGCTAATCAATATTGGAACCTGTACAATCAAAAACCAGCTGAATTTCAGCAAGAAATCATCCTTTAACATTAAAAAAATGAACATAGCAATTATTGGAACTGGAAATGTAGGTGGGGCCTGAAACAGGTAACAAAATCTTCTTAGTCAAAGAAGGAGTGCTTCGCTCCTACTACCTAGCCGATGGCAAAGACATAACCGCTCACTTTGCTATGGAGTTTGGATTAATAGGTGCTGTGGATAGCATCATAAAGGGTAAGAAAAGTAGGTATTTTATAGAGGCCTTGGAAAACAGTAAGGTTTACTGCCTCAACAACTCAGAGCTGGAAACATATCTAGACAATCACCCCAAATTAGAGCGGATAGCGAGGCAAATATCTCAAGCACTTTACATGGATTTAGTTGAGCGACTTGAAGGGTTATCATTCTTAACAGCCAAAGAAAAATATAAGCATCTTTTGAATAGGTACCCCAACATTGATCAAAGGGTAAATCTTGGCCACATCGCTTCTTATCTTGGTATTAGTCAAGAAACATTGAGTCGCGTAAGAAGTAACTATTGAGTTCAGCAACACAGCTAAGCTACATAAAGGTGATTTCGGTAAAGGCTCAACAACTTTAATCGACTTTGTTTTTGACCTAGATCAAAAAAATCAACAGAAAATACCAGCAGATTTGCTTCAAAATAGCCTGTATGAATCTGAATAAAGGGAACATATTTCTAGTAGATGGGATCGGAGCTGCGACAACAGCACTTCTTCTTGGACTTTTATTGCGAAATTTTGAAGAGTTCTTCGGTATGCCTGGCGACATAGTGCTTGTCTTGTGTGCAGTGGCTACAGTATTTGCCTGCTATTCATTCTTTTGTCACTTCAAGGGCGTCAAATTAAAACCCTACTTAATCATCATTGCTATTGCGAATAGCATGTACTGCCTTGCTACGCTGGTCCTCGTCATCCTAAATCAGGGCCGATTGTCTGTGTTTGGTTTGGCCTACTTCTTGGGAGAAATAATCATAGTGATCTGTTTAGTATTCTTTGAACTGAAGATCAGTAAAGTCAATAAATGATCTGTTTACTATTTCCCACTAGCCATTTATGTTCTTTCTCGCCAAAATTCAGAAATTAAACATGATTGATATAGTGTGACTTACAAAGTATACAAGGTCACCATTTCTTTCTTACCTCGCAGCTCAATGGCTCCTACCTCCTGAGCGTCGTATTTGGGTAACGGGCTTAGTAGATCAATCACTGCCTTGGATGTCAAAATGTTGACGCCTAGTTCATTGCATTTGGCTTGAATTCTGGCAGCAGTATTAAGTACATCACCTGAAAAAGCTATCTCTCGCTTTACCACCCCTACCTCGCCAGCCATGACATGGCCATAATGAATCCCAGCTTTAAACTCAGGCTTGTATCCGTACTCTCCAAGGAAGTATGCCCCTCTGGCGTTCAAGGCACCCTGAATGTCAAAATAGCACTGGATGCAATGCGCACTCCTCCGACCTTTATCAATCTCCCAACTGATCACTATTTCGTCCCCTACATATTGATAAATCTCTCCCTGATTCTTCAAGATAGCAGGAGTAGCATACTTGAAAACTTCCCTCAAAAAAGAAAAGTAGCGTTCCTCTCCTAGCTCTTCTGCAATGGCTGTCGATGAACGGAGATCGAGAAACATAAAGATCCGTTCCTCACGTCTTGGATTGAAATACCGACCTAGAATGAATTTAATAAATACTCCCGGCCCATATTTATCATTTACCTGTAAAGCAATGACAGTGAGTGCGTTAACGATAAGCCACGTAAAGTACGGGACAAGCGTGCTCGCACTGATCATGCGTTGAAAGACATTTCTTTGAACCTCCAGATCCAAGGGTGCTAAATCTAATAGCTCCGTTTGAAAGAAGGTAGTTGTTACATAGGAAATGAAAATAAAAAGAAGGGTGTAAGTCAATAGAGCATTTCTGAGAGTCCAACCGTAAGGCTTTGATCTCAACCAGTTCTCCCAGAGTAGCACGGTAGCTCCTCCACCCAAAAGACCTGCCATTATCCCGGTGATCAAACTGGCCTTAAAGGGAATCAAGACATCTATCTGATCGGAAAAGCCATACTCAATCAATACGCCATATCCTATGAAGAATTGGAGGATGGAGACGACCGTCCAGGAAATGGTAATCCAGAAAACTTTTACTAACTGTGGAGTAGATAGTTTCACCTTGGTAAGCTAGTCAATGAATTGAATATCTCAATTCATCCCTTATTTTTGAAGCTCATTCCATCAACTTTTCAGGGATAAAAAGTGCCCATTTTACCATAACGTAGTAGTGTACCATTGGAAATCCCTATTGTAAAAAGGATCATCAAAATCCTTTGCTTCACTTGCTTCATCTAATTCTATTTTAAAATCTTGAAGAAGCAAGTTTAGTATGACTACAAAACGAGTAATTGAACAAATGTTACACATCAGCCAAGTCAGTAACAAATGTTACACAAGCCTGCAGTCTTTGCGGTAACTTTAATCTACACTACTACTTATAACATCTATGAGACTATTAGCACTCTTAATCACGCTCTTTCTACTCGCAGCTTGCAGTAAAAGCAGCGATAAAGCTGAAGATATCTCTCCTGAAATAGAAGAACTGGTAAAGTCGATAGGTAGTAATATCACATCAGCAGCTCAACAAGCTCTAGGCAGCAACTTGATGAAACAGGTTAGTCAAAACGGAAGTGAAGCAGCTGTTGAGTTCTGTAATCTTGCAGCTTATCATATTCTTGACACACTGAATACAGGATTCAGTGTTAAGATCAAAAGAGCTGCAATCAAGGCGAGGAACGAGGATGATTTACCGGCAGATTATGAGAAATCCATCATAGAAAAATATGAAAAAGCACTATCCAATAATAAACCGATAGAACCGATAGTGCAAGTACTTAATAGCAAAGAAGTATTGTACGCTGTACCAATCAAAACAAAAAGCAATATGTGTCTTAAGTGCCATGGCAGTGCTGCCAATGATATTGATAAAGCGACGCTCACAAAAATCAAAAGCCTCTATCCCAATGACAATGCCACAGGACACAAAGTGGGTGACTTACGCGGCATCTGGAGTATCCGATTTGATAAACAAGAGTTGGTGGACTATAAACCAAACCAAGACCTTTCCTTGGATGGTTTGCAGCTAATTAAGCAAAACTGTTATTCTTGCCACAACCCTAATGTTTCAAGTCACGATTTAGCCATTGCACCACCACTCGCAGGGGTGAAAAGAAGATACCTGAAAGAGTTCCAAAGTGAGGAAGCCTTCAAAAGTAACATGATATCTTTCTTGAAAGAGCCCACCAAGGAGAAGGCCATAATGAATGGTCCTGTTAGAAGATTTGGAGTAATGCCAAAATTTCAATGGAGTGATGAACAGATAACAGCAATGGTAGATTACATCTATGAAAGCACAATTGAAAAACCTCAGTGGTTTGAGGAGTATCATAAACAAATGCATAGCAATTAATAGGTAACAAAATCTCAAATCCTGATCAAAAAAGAACTACAAGTGAGGTACTGAAACTGACTAAAATCAGTACCATTCCAAACATTTCCTCTTCCTGATCTTATCAAATAGTGTTTGATTTGGATTAATTAGATAGGTTATAGAATGATTCGTCATTATTCTCTGACCTACAAGTAGTCGTGACTCACTTCAAAAACATAGCGCTTATTATAGCAGGTAGTCTGCTCTTGCTGCATTCGCTTATTCCTCATGAACATCATTCTGAGCTTGATGAA
>JABSPG010000340.1 GCA_013214445.1 Ekhidna sp.
TAGCAAGCACCTCATCTAAATGCCGCCTATAGCTTCTCTTAAGAAATGCCAACATCCTTACACATTCCGCTTAACTCTGGAGAATAAAGAGATTTTGTTGTCAAAGAGAAATTGCCAAATAACTTTTGAATAACTTTTATGAGCATACAGATCGTCATAATGCTCTCCAGCTATTTTCTTCAACTCAGGGAGCTTCGAACCAGGGATAGTTGGGAAATCATGATGCTCATTATGATACCCTACATTCCAAATTAATTTGTTCCACCAGCCATAATAGGAATAAGTTTCCTGACCTTCCTTATAAATGAAATGCTCCGCCACAAAATGCCCAGAAATTGGATGAAGTCCTGTTGCAAGAGCGGTCGAAAGTCCTAAGTATAGAAGACCAGGCCAACCAGCCAAGTAGAAAAAACCGACCATGCCCGAAATTTGAAAAAGGGCATTGATGATCTGCCATTTATCAGGTACAAGCGGGTGCACAAACAGTGGACGTATGGCGTAAACGGGAATTTGAATTATCAACCAAACAAATTTTCCAATTGGGCCTCTAAAAAATCGTGCTTCCCAGCTTACTGCAAGATCCGTATCTACCCCTTCCTTTCCTTGGTGCCAATGGTGCTTAGCATGATATGCTTTGAAAGCCATCGCAAACGGGACAACTAGCGGCAAATTAACGATAAGAGCCAGCCAATTATTAAGCACTTTCTTCTTAAATGCCAAGTCGTGAGTAATCTCATGGACAGCCAATACAATAATGTGCGTAAGTGTAGTACCAAAAACCAGTACCACAAGTGCAAATAACCAAGGATTCTCAGGTAAGAAGAAGATAGGTATTGCCAGTTGTAGACCTGACACAAAAAGTGTTTTAAAAATAAGGGAAGGATCATTTCCAAACAGTTTCCTAACTTCAGGGTGCTGTTCCATTATTGTTTTCCTTCGTTGAAAATGTGGCTCTTTCTCTTCGCTCCAAGTAAAATCTTTCTGTTCCATATCAAGTGCAAATTTAATTAATGCGGCCTTAAAATAGTCCGTGAAAACAAACCTCCCACACCATTTAATAATTTCATAAGCAGAGCTGCCTTATTAGCTTGAAACTTTGAATACCCAGGCGATGAAAATTCAGTCACTTCAGAGAGTACCTTTTTTTCGAATTCATGCACAAGTGATTGATCTTCTGATAAAAACACCACTTCTTGTTCAAAGAAATAACTAACTAAATCATAATTACTACTACCAAAAATCAGCTTTTTCCCATCGATTAGGATTGCCTTCATATGAGACATCCCAGGATATTCCATCAGCTTGAAGTATCCTTTTTCTCTTTCGGAAAGGATGATGTTTTTGAATATGGATTTATTGTTTTCTTGAGGTGAAATAACAGTGATCTCTACCCCATGTTTTGCAACTGATCTCAATACCTTAAGTAATGGTTCTGATATATAAGGTGAGATTACTTTTATAGAATCGTTTGCTTTTCGCAGATGTTCGAAAAAAGTCTCGTAAAGTACCGTACTGTTGGATCCATTAAATAGATACAGCTGCCCTCTTGATGTCTGCCATGTTTCTGACTGATTAACCCCGTTCCAAGTATTCATGAAATCCCCGGTAAGAATCTTTCCCAGTTCCCTATCAGTAAGCTTCACCATCATGTCATGCCAAGCAAAATTGTGATCGCTAAAATTGATTCCTCCAAGGAAACTTATTTCTTCGTCTATTAGAACCATTTTCTTGTGGTTACGAAGTGGATATCTTTGACCGATGAGACCAACCGGATTCGTAAACTGTACTTTTATGCCAGCATCCTGTGCTTCTTTGATTAGCAATCTAGTTTCAGTGACTTCATTCCTAAAGGTTTCATCTTTCAAGTACTTCAGAGATTTCACGAAATGGTCATTGATAACCACCTTGGAGTAACTATCTACAAGTAGTCGTTTTTCCTTGGCAGGACTTTGTTTCATAAGCTCAATGAGCCACTTTCCTGCAGCATCACCTTCAAAAGTCATAGCCTGCGCCAAAAAAGAAGTTTTGGCACTTTTGGAGACTTGTTCAAGCGCTTCCATAAAGGCTTTCGAACCCAGTAGAATTTCAGAATCTTTCAAAAGAAGAATGTTTGGGCAAAAGTAGTTGGATCAAATTAATCCATATACTCTACTTTCTGCAGGTCAAACACAAAGGATCCTACCGTCATATCAATTTCCAACCTTAATGGCAATCGATTTGCATCGTCGCTAAGCACGACCCTTCCCGTCTTCCCTGAATCAAAGTACTCACCCTCAGGAAAATCTAACCCAAATTCCAGTGCCTTCACTTTCTTTCCTTGGTATTTGTGAAGGGTATTGCTTCCGGCAAGCATCCTAAATTCATACATATCATTAGAAAAAAAAGTACGTACCTCCACCGGTTTTGCAAACTGTTCTTTTTCCCTACTACGCAACCACATATAGGTACTTAAAGCATCTCTAACTGGGACATTGCCTTTGGGAAAAGCATGATATCTCCACTCATCAATATCTTCAATATATGCTTTTACAAAGATTGAGTCTGCATAGGAAAAATAATCATGCCTAATATCTATAGACCCCTTGGCTTCCATATCTCTATCCGAACGGAGAGGCCTAAAACTACCTTCCTCAACTAGCGACTCCATGCAAACTTTAAGTCTGGAAAAAATCTTGAACCATGATGCTGTGGAAACCATCAACTGAACACGATAATGGGGTTTTCCTGTGTCTGGATACTGGAATTCTGGATCTAACCAAACTACAGCATCTCCAACGTTGAACCAACCAAACTTCATGTTATAGGTCAGTTTCTCTCCGGGTTTAAAAGGATATGATTTACTTTGGGCTGAAGTGGAAAAGGAGCAGCAAAAGATCAAAACTAGAGTCAAAACCTTAATCCCATTCCTAAAAATTTTCCTTAATGAAAATAGCACTTGTTTGTCCATATGATTTTTCCCGTCCAGGAGGTGTGAAATCTCACATTGTGAGTCTTTCCAAACACCTAACAATGATTGGGCATGAGGTCAAAATTATTGCTCCCAATATTAATACTAAATCAGTGGAAGAAAAAAATGTCCACTTTTTTGCCAGCAGTAGGTCCTTAAATATTGGAGGAACTAAAATTGATGTGAACATTGCTCTGAAGGAAGAAAAAAAAGGATTGAAAAAGTTTCTTGAGGAAGAGAATTTTGATATCATCCATTATCATACGATATGGAATCCTTTCTTGCCTTTTCAAGTTCTTAGATACTCAAAAGCAAAGCAAGTCGCAACCTTTCATGACACTCCAAAAAGTGCTTTTGTGGGTAAATGGATTATGCCTACCGTTGCTAAAGGAATCTTTAGATTTCTTGATCAAGTAATTTCCGTATCAAAAAGTCAGTCTACGTTCATATCTAGGTTTTCAAAACGCAAGATTCACATCATACCAAACGGCATTGACCTGACAGAAATAGATGAAATAACCCCAAAAGAAAACACTCGAAATGATGAATTTTTTCAACTCTTTTTTATGGGGAGACTTGAACCTCGCAAGGGAGTAATGCATGCCCTGCAAGCATTTCAAAAGTTGAAAATGAAATACCCACAAATGAAACTTGTAATAGCTGGGGATGGAGATGGAAGAAAAGAAGTGGAGAACTACATATCTACCTACCATCTTAAAGATGTAGAGATGCTTGGGTTTGTCAGCGAACAAGAAAAATTTCGATTACTACGCGAATCCGAAGTATACCTTGCTCCAGCGCTCTACGGAGAAAGTTTTGGAATCGTCTTACTAGAGGCAATGGCGGTTGGTACACCTATAGCTGGATATGCAAACTCTGGTTATAAAAATGTTATTACCCGAGAGATGTCCATCGGTTTTGCCGAACCAGGGGACATACAAAAGTTTATTTCATGTATCGAAAATTTGATCCCCTCAACCGAAAGGAAGAAGCTTGCTCAGCACGGAATAGAAGAAGTTAAGAAATACGATTGGTCAGAAGTTTCCCAAAAGGTGAACGAGGTTTATGAGCGAGTTTAGGGCACTCATCTTCAAAAAGAAGGAGAATCAACCAAAAGATCACCGCTTTATCCAAATGACTTTGCTGTTGGCTATATGCTTGTTAGTAGCCTTTGTTTTTGATCCTAGTCCGATGCGGAATATTCTGCTTTTTGTCATTATATCCTGGGGACTACTCCTCCATTTCTCCTATTATGTATTTAATAAAGAGAATATAGAGAGGAACATTGAAAATGATCTAGTAATATCACCCGATGGCATTAGAATGGACAATAAAACCTTAGCATATGAAGACATTGATCAAATTGACATCTATGTTGGTGGAACTGAAGATCAATTAAAATCAAATATTACAGAATTAGCAAAGAGCAACGGTCAGAAGAACTTAATCCGTGTTTCGCATAATGAGGAGATAATTATCCGCTATTTTCAACTGCATGATGAAAGTCACTTTTTCGAAATGATAAGTGCGATAAACGGTCTGAACGAAGCAGAAAGACAAAGATTTAAACTCGAAAGAGACCCAAGTAGAATTATTTCTTGAAATAATCGCGAACTTTTTCTATAACAAACTCCATGTCTTCTTTGTATAACTCTCCAATTACCGCAACCCTAAAAGTCTTACTTTCTGGAATTACTCCAGGGTAAATAGTGATACAGTGACTGTACAAATAATCATGGAAATCATCGAAATCTAAGCCCTCTTTATCCAGGTTAAGCGCCAATAAGATCTTTGACTCTTGCTCTAATGGTAGGAAGGGTGTAAAGCCCAAAGACAAAAAACCATCATAAAGGACTTGCCAATTTTCCTGATACCTCTCCCAACGTTTTTCCAGGCCTTCTTCTTCATGCTCTTTCAAAGCTTCCAAAAAAGCATAACTCGTTTGAACCGGCGGAGTAAACCTTAGTTGGTTCTTCTTCTGAAGATTATCCCATTGCTTAAATACATCAAAGTAGAAACCCTTCCCATTCTTTTGTAAATCCTCCGTTCGTTCCTTGTGAAAGATAACGAAAGAAAGACCAGCCATTCCGTGGATGCATTTATTTGAACTTGAAAACAAGTAGTCAATGTT
>JABSPG010000341.1 GCA_013214445.1 Ekhidna sp.
GAAAGATTATTAGGTGTGAGTCACGTTTCTGTGATGAATTGGGTCAAAAAATACCAGATCAAAGCGCCCAAAAATCCCGAATACCGTCCTACTTACAAAGTATTGACTCATAGTGAGTTATGTGATTTTTTGTCAGACCCTGGATTCCTCAATGGATCTGGAATGGTGCTCACCGAACTGGGCGACAAATTTATGATGATCAAGTGGGAACGGTTTAGGGATTAACTATACCGCTTACCAAAAATATACACAGCATAAGGAATCTGGATATGAAATTCTCATTTTGGTAGTGAGAATGGTTTAATCTATTGCCAATCTCACAATAGTTAACCTAAAATTCTACTAATATGAAAAAGATCCATTTATTATGTTGTTTGATGCTATTGATGAGCTTCTCCGGCTTCTGACAAAGTGAGACTAGCGAGATAGATCATTCTTACAAACCTCTGAAGCTGGACCTATCTGAGGATGGTTCCAAGTATATAAGGTTCATTGTTTGGCACCAGCAATGGCTTCAAACGAGTAATCTTGAAGCAGACACTAAGACAACATTAACCTCTTTTGCTCGGAGAAGTCGATTTTTAGCTTTTGCCCAAATATCTCCTAGATTCTTGATTCTGACTCACATTGGTCTAAATAACCAAACCCCTGGAAATCTGACTTCCTTAGGAAATAATGGAAATTCTTCTCAGTTCTTCTTGCATGATGCTTGGACTGAATTTAAGGTGTCAAATAATAATGCCTTGTATGTTGGTACTGGACTCCATTATTGGAAAGGGCTAACCCGGTTAGCTAATCAATCCACACTGAACTTTATGACAATGGATAATACGCGTCCATTCGCACAATGGCATTCGCTGGGTATCACAGATCAATTTGCACGTCATATGGGGGTTTATGCCAAAGGACAAATTGGTCAGTTCGACTACCGAATCGCGATGAATAATCCATTGAATCCTGCTAATGCCTTGGGTGCCGGACAGAATTTTGGTGGTGCTTTTCCAGGGTCAACCAACTCAGACCTAACCTATGATGGTAATGCAAATGCTGACTCTTCAGGGGACCCAGTGGGGAATACCATCATCGAAGGTTATTTCAGATATAATCTCTTTAATACCGAATCAACTAAGCTACCTTATCAGGTAGGTACGTATCATGGCAAAAAGAAGGTTCTTGGAATTGGTTTAGGCTTCTTCAGTCATGGTAAGGGCATGTACAACAATGTGACAAATGAGCATGAAAGTGTATTCCATATCGCAGGAGATGTCTTCTACGATGCTCCAGTTGGTGGAAATGGAAATGCGATTAATGCATACGCTTCATTTATCAATTTCAATTATGGAGAAAATTACGTTTCCCGGTGGGCAGGAACGGGATCCAACCTGTACGCTCAGTTTGGCTACTTCATCAAAGACTTGAAATTGATGCCATACATCGCTTACCAGTCGGGTAGCTATGAGGCACTGCAAGATAATATTACTGCCACTGACATTGGTGTGAACTACTATGTCAATGGGCATTTTGCAAAAGTCACTTTAGAATATCACACCATTCGTGGTGATTATCGTGATGCTCCAGGAACTAATGGTGACGTTACTCGCTGGAGACTCCAAACACATATTTTCCTTTAAAATCTAAATCCTAACAAATTATGTCTAACAATATGAAAGAATATTGGAAGAGGAACCTGAAGTATTTAGCAATTCTTCTTTCAATCTGGTTTGTGGTGTCCTACGGATGCGGCATACTGTTCGCAGATGCACTTAACAGCATCAAAATAGGGGGCTTTCCTCTTGGTTTTTGGTTTGCCCAGCAAGGGTCAATCTATGTCTTTGTTGTATTGATTTTCGTCTACGTCCGGCTGATGAACAAGCTGGATCAGGAATTTGATGTTGACGAAAAATAACCTTTAAACTAAAGAAACTATGGATCCGCAAATTTGGACTTATATAATGGTAGGTGTCACATTCGCCATCTACATCGGGGTAGCAATTTGGGCTAAGGCCGGTTCTACCAAAGAGTTTTACGTGGCTGGTGGTGGAGTGCCTCCATTAGCAAATGGAATGGCGACTGCTGCAGACTGGATGTCAGCTGCATCTTTCCTTTCCATGGCAGGATTGATTTCCTTCATGGGATTTGGTGGTGCGCAGTACCTGATGGGATGGACCGGAGGTTATGTTTTGCTTGCGCTGCTGCTTGCACCGTACCTAAGAAAATTTGGAAAATTTACTGTGCCTGATTTTATCGGAGAGCGCTACTATTCCAAGATAGCAAGACTTGTAGCGCTGATTTGTGCACTTTTCGTTTCGTTTACCTACGTAGTAGGGCAAATGAAAGGAGTAGGGGTAGCCTTTTCCCGATTCCTGCAGGTAGAGTTTGAAACTGGTGTATTTATCGGTATCGGAATTGTATTCTTCTACGCTGTACTGGGTGGTATGAAAGGGATTACATATACGCAAGTAGCGCAGTACTGTGTATTGATTTTTGCTTTCACCGTGCCCGCTATCTTCATTTCATTGCAAATGACTGGCAACCCCATTCCTCAATTAGGTTTCGGAGGCAAGACAGTGGATGGAGCATTCTTATTGGATACCCTAAATCAACTTTCGGTCGATCTGGGATTCGCTGAATACACTGCAGTTAATACAGGCAATACGGTGAATATGTTCTTTATAACAGCAGCCTTGATGTTTGGTACGGCAGGCCTGCCCCACGTTATTGTAAGGTTCTTTACTGTGCCAAAAGTGAAGGATGCTCGTATTTCAGCAGGATGGGCGCTCCTATTTATAGCCATACTATATACTACTGCTCCTGCAGTGGCTGCTTTTGCAAGAACAAACCTGATTAATACGGTTTCTGAGGCAGAGTACTCGGATGTGCCAGCGTGGTTTACGAATTGGGAAAAAACGGGGCTATTGTCATTTGACGATAAAAATGGTGATGGTAAGATTCAATATGTAGCTGATGCGGAAGTAAATGAGCTGTCCATTGATAGAGATATTATGGTACTAGCCAATCCTGAGATCGCAGACTTGCCAGCATGGGTTGTTGCTTTGGTAGTTGCAGGAGGCTTGGCAGCTGCTCTTTCAACAGCTGCAGGATTGTTACTTGTAATTTCAACCTCAATTTCTCATGACCTATTAAAGAGCTATCTAAAACCTGATATTTCGGAGAAGAATGAGCTTCTTGCCGCCAGAATAAGTATTGCTGTTGCAGTGGTTGGTGCTGGTCTAGCTGGACTTGTTCAATTAGGTTTTGTTGCACAGGTGGTTGCTTTTGCATTCGGTTTGGCAGCATCTTCTTTCTTCCCAGCGATCATTCTCGGAGTGTTCGACAAGCGAATGAACCGAGAGGGCGCAGTTGCTGGTATGATTGTCGGAATACTCTTTACTGCATCCTACATCATTTATTTCAAGCCGGCATTAGGCGGTCCGGGCACACCGGAGGGTTACTGGTTCGGAATTTCTCCAGAGGGAATTGGTACGCTTGGCATGCTCATCAACCTAATTGTGTCAGTAGTGGTTTCTAGGCTTACGCCAGAGACTCCTAAGGAGGTGCAGGAGTTGACGGAGAGCATCAGATACCCTCGAGGTGCAGGTGAGGCACAGGATCACTAAATGCGTGATTGAATCTAAGTAGTTTGAAAGGATGAATTCGAAGAGCAAAATATCGGTTATCGCAATCTTCATAGCCTTCTTCTTGCTTTTCAATTCACCCTTTATCACTTCTCCATCGGGAATGGTGGGTGGCATACCTACCATCATGATATACATAGGTGTATGTTGGATTATCCTCATCGCATTGATGAGGATAGTCTTTTTTAGAAAGAGCGAATAAAACAGAATGATCTCTTGGACACCTGGAAGACCATATTGATTGCACTTGGATACCTTGGGATTCTCTTTATCATAGCCCATTTGGTAGACAAGAGAGCCAAAGTAGTTGGCAAGTTGAAGGGATACCGGTGGATCTACGCTTTATCGATACCGGTATATTGCACGGCTTGGACCTTTTATGGCAGTGTAGGTAAGGCGGTAAATGATGGCTGGGAATTTTTAGCCATTTATGTTGGTCCGTTATTGACTATGCCTCTGTGGTGGATTGTGATTCGAAAAATGATCAAAATTTGCGAAAAGCAACGAATTTCTACACTTCCCGATCTATTAGCATCGCGCTATGGCAAAAGCCTCTCTATAAGCGTATTTTCTAGTTTATTAATTGTATTGGGAATTATTCCCTACATATCCATTCAGCTGAAGTCTATCACAGATTCTTTTGAATTGTTGAATTTTGGAGCTTATCAGGATTTTGACTCTAAAGTCTTTTTTCTAAACGATACAGCATTCTATCTGGCCATTATCTTGGCGATTTTCATCGTATTATTCGTTTTTCGCTCCATAGAAACTACTAATAAGCATCATGGGATGATGGGAGCCATTGCTGTTGATTCTGTGGTAAAGCTCATTGCCTTTCTAGCTGTGGGCGTTTATGTTACCTATGGTTTATTCGATGGATTTGGGGATATCTTTCGACAGGCAGAGGAGGCATCAATAACTAGGTTCAACCAAATAGCGCCAGATCGTGGATTTGAATGGTTTTTTCTATTGCTGCTGAGTATGTCAGCGATTATGCTCTTACCTAGACAGTTTCAGGTAACTATTGCAGAAAATACGGATGAAGATCATTTGAAAACCAGTATGTGGGTTTTTCCATTGTATCTGCTGCTAATTAATATTTTCGTAGTGCCCATTGCTTTGGGCGGTGGATTGAAGTTAGATACTTCAGTAGATCCTGATTCATACGTCTTGGTGCTACCCCTGATGAACGGCCAATCTGGTCTTGCTTTGCTCACTTTCTTCGGCGGTTTTTCAGCAGCTACTGGAATGATTATCGTGTCAGTTATTGCGCTTAGCTTGATCGTGAGCAATAACTTGATTGTGCCCTACATTTTGAAGGGAGCTGACAAGTTTTCTCTTTATGCAAACACCCCTCTGCGTTCAAGAAAAATTGCTGTTTTTTGGATTTTGATATTGGCTTATCTGTACTACAGGTTGGTAG
>JABSPG010000342.1 GCA_013214445.1 Ekhidna sp.
ATTGTTACATAGGACGCTGTTTTTAACGTTTTTCATCAATTCGGATGATATAGATCATCAAACTCATGATGGCCCCTCCCTAGGTTTGATATACTGAAAACAAACGCTAATGATCATGAAAAATATCGTAATTCTTGGAAGCAATTTTGCAGGCTACACAGCAGCGTTGTAGTTGAAGAGTAAGCTGAGGGGAAATAAGGAGTATCAAATAGTCGTTGTTTCTCCATCTCATAATTTCCTGTATGTTCCTTCTCTAATCTGGGTTCCATTCGGCCGTCGGAAAATGGAGGAAATCAAATTTGATACAAGGCCTATTTTCCGAAAGAGAAGAATAAAATTCTTGGAAGTTGCAGCTGAAAAGGTCGAGCCAGATACCAATCAAGTGCATTTAGTTGGTGGTGAAGTTATTGAATATGCCTATTTGGTGGTTGCCACTGGTGTCAAAATGAATTTTGACATTGTTGATGGACTAAACCCAGAAGAGCACAAGATCAACAACATTGTTATCCCCAAACTCGCCATGAAAACCTAGAAAAATTTGAGGAATTGGTAAAAGATCCTGGGCCTGTTGTAATTGGGGCAACCCAAGGGGCAAGTTGCATGGGGGCTGCTTATGAGTATCTTTTCAATATGGACAAGGAGCTGAGAAAGAGAAAAGTCCGTGACAAAGTAAAGCTCTACTGGATTACCCCTGAACCCTATCTTGGAAACTTTGGAATAGATGGGATGCCAGGCGGAGAGAAAATGCTAAAGATGTTCATGAAGATGTACAACATTGAATGGATCACAGATGCTAGCATAGAAAAAATCGAAACTGATAGAATTGTATTAAAGAATGGTGAAGAATTGCCCTACAAAATGTCAATGCTTATGCCTCCTTTTGAAGGTGCAGATGTGATGAAAGCTAGTCCGAAGTTGGTGGACCAAAAAGGGTTTGTAGAAACTAAACCTTCTTACCAACATGTTAAATATGACAATGTCTTTGCAGCCGGTCTAGCTGTTCAGGTTAAGGTTCCATTCAAAATAAAAAACACCCCTTTTGGAGTGCCAAAGACGGGGTATCCCAGCGATGTGACCGGCAAAATAGTTGCTAAAAATATTGCTCGACTCATCAAGGGTAAAAGTGAACTTTATGAGAAGGAATGGGGCAAAATACCTGCCTTGTGTATCATGGATGCAGGTCACAAAGAAGTCTACTTGTTTGCTAATCATCTATTTAAACCAAGACAATTTGCGATCATGATGCCAAACATATTTAATGATTTTGGAAAGATTCTCCTTGAAAAATACTTCATCTGGAAGAATAAAAGGGGTTTGGCATGGCTTCCATAAACAATGAAAGCATAGGCTGATGCACATCATTAAGGTGGCTGGATCTGTATCGTGATCCAGTCACCTTTGAATTTCAAGTTAATACCCACTCTTTTGAATGCTGATCCTAGCTAGAAAATGAAAATTGTTGTGGTCTTATTTGCTCCGGCTTATCTCGCTATCAAAATAAACTGATAGGGTAACAATTCTACATCTATATCAAAGGATTTATATCCAGCTCCTTTTAGTTCGGACACCACCTGATCAATGGAAACCTTGTGTTTTACTGGTGGACCTACAGGAGATTCAACCTTAAAAAAATCGACAATTACCAGTTCTCCATCAGATTTCGTTCCATTTCTTACTTCTTCAAAGTAGGCGGATCTTTCCTCGATATGATGATAAGTGTTTACCATAAAAACCATATCTACTTCTCCTTCTCCAAGCGCCGGGCTATCGTATGGAATGGTTCTTAACTCGATGTTCTGAATATTTTCGTTCTCGATTCGACTCTTGACAAAGCGCTGAAACTCCTCATTGACATCAGCAGCGATGACATCTGCCCCTCGTGCTGCTAGCTTTATAGAAAAATAACCTGATCCTGCGCCTAAATCCATTATCCTCTTACCCTTAAGCTCCCCCAGATAGTCAAGGACTTTTTCTGGCTGCTGATATTCATCTCTATCGGGAGATTCCCACCGCTTTATTAGATCTTCAAATGAAGACTTGTGCATGTATTCATTTGCACTGCCTGTGTGGTGTTGAGCCAGGCAGATCCCTGCTCCCAATAGACACAATACTGAGATCCAATTCTTATTATTATTCATTTTTTCCCTCCGTTACCTTTCTTGCTATGGCCTCATCGTATTTTACAAAAATATGTATCCAGATAGAGCGACTTATTCGAATTACCAATGGGAACAGCATAAATGCTGCACCTGTGACTCCAATCAGGTACCATGATAATGGGGCGTCCGGTACCAACACGGCAAGTGCGACAGAAATTGTAGCGAAAATGGCTACTTGCAGGGCATAACTGACATAAAGTGCGCCATAAAAGAAACCCGGTTCTTGTTCATATTTGAGATCGCAGCAAGGACATCTCTCGTGCATCTTTGCAAAGGACTTCAAATTGTATGGTGCGCTTACAAACAGCTTTCCTTGTCTGCACCTTGGACACTGCTTCTTCAAGATGTTATTAATCATATTTCCTTCCGTCCAAAACCATGAGAATTTTGTTGAATAAAATCTTTGGGGAAGTCCTCCACCCCTGGGAAACCTAGCTTAATATCTTTCCCATCATAAGGGATATAGTCAGTCTTAAACAAGTAATCCCAAATACTAAGCGTCAAACCAAAATTGACTCCATACTTCCGTTCATCTGGCAGGTCATGTGCATGATGCCATATGTGCATTTGAGGATTATTAAAAATATACTTCAATGGTCCAAGATTCAGCTTGAAATTAGAATGATTGAAATGTCCTACGGCAAGCGTGAAGATATGAATGATAAAGAAGTCTCTCAAACCAATACCGATCAATGCTAAGGGCAAATACTCAATGGTTCTATAGACAATATTCTCCATCCAATGATACCTGAGATGTGCTGCGAAACCCATCTGCTCAACAGAATGATGAACCTTATGAAATTCCCACAATGCGGGAACTCTATGCAGCAACCGATGCGTCCACCACTGAACAAAGTCTCTGACAATAAATCCAATGAGTAAATGTGTCCATGTAGGCCAGGTCATTACCTCAAAAGCCAAGAGATTATTGATGTCCACAAGAGCAAGAAGGTCATTGAAAAAATTGACAACTACGTTTGATGCTGCGTTGTAAATAATTAATGAGAAGAGGAAAAAATTGAAGAACATATAAAAAAAATCTAACCAAAAGTCCTTCCTGAATTTGGCTTGTGTTTCCCTCCAAGGCTTCGCTAACTCCAGTATGTAAAAAAATGCGGAAACTCCCAGCAGCCAGTAGAAATAACTATGCCAACTAGGGTTGGTGATTTCCTGAAACAGGTATGAAGCATAGCCCTGGTAGCTACTGATGATGATATCTATGTATTTTTCCATATGTAATATTATTGCATTGCTATAGGATCATTCTCTCTAGGTAAATCATGGTAGGTCCATTCTAGCCATGAGCCATCAAAATTCTGAACTTCCCGATATCCTAGGAGCTCTGTCAAAACAAAAAAAGTATGAGAAGAGCGTACCCCAGAATGACAATAGGTGACAATTCTGCTATTTTTCGACTGTAATAATTCCTTGTAGATCATTTCCAGTTCATTAATTGGCTTGAACTTATTGGTAGCAGTATCTAAGGCTATCATCCAATCTGCATGTATGCTCCCTGGTATTCTTCCCTTATGGAGCGCACCTGCTTTTAACTTTTCACCTCGAAACTCTAAGTGTGTTCTGGTATCAATTACTGTCAGTGAATCTAAGCGGTTCACGAGATCTGCTAGATATATTATGCTTTCTTCCTTCTGAGCATCCGGCAGACTAAATGATGCGCTATGCATTGGTTTTACCTCTTTTGTAACTGACTGCAGTTCTTGCCAAGCATTGATGCCTCCATTTAGGATAGCCATTTTTTCGTATCCGTAAAAATTGAGTATCCACCAAAGTCTCGTCGCTTCACAGGAACCTCTATCATCATACATCGCAAGAAACTGACCATTGGATATTCCTTTTGATCCTAGAACAGACTCCAACTGCTCTTTTCTTGCAATGACCCCACCATATGGCATAGAATCGTTTTGCAGTTCATTTCGCCAGATATTGACTGAATTTGGAAGATGACCAGCTTCAAATTGCTCAGGTTTCCTGAGATCCAGGATTGCAACCGAATCATCATTCATAATGCCAACTAGTTCCTCCGCCTCTATAACAAATCTATTTATGCCAACGTGCGCTGATCTTGTCGGATCATTGCAACGAAGAGATGCAAATGCGCATAGTCCGATGATGAGTATTTCTCTACTGAAGCTCATACCAATCAATATCTTCCAGATTTGCCCTTCTCCCCTCTTCTTTGGCGAATAGTTCAAAGCGAGATACTTCAGTATTGCATCTTCATTCTCACCAAGATCCCACAAATTTTGAGTTTCTTGCATCCATTTGATCGTACTTGACCAACCAGCCAGGTTCATTCTATTCTGTGAGATGAGTTTTGCAGAATGGCAGGTCGTACAATTCTGAATAACAAGGGAAATGCCCGGAGAATCCACCAAACCTGTCTCTTGATGAATTCCGTCTACGATTCCTGAATCTAAATCCTCAATCACCATTTGGTCAGCCAGAATAAAACTATCAAATGCTCCTGCAGCTAAAAGAATTATAGTAGCAACTAGCAAGGTAATGGTGACCATGAGTGACCTTAACAGCAAATTGACTTGGGTGATAACACTATTTAGTTTGTCGTTATCCATCTAGGTTACTTTCACCGCAACTCTATGACATGCATTATTCAGATAACCTTTTGGGTTCCAGCCAGGAAGAATCATGGGTTGTGTAACTCCATTTTCATCGGTAGCTCTCGCCCATACTTCATAATATCCCCTTTTAGGAAAATCTATCTCAGTGCTCCAGTGTTGCCAGGCCAGTCTGTTTACAGGATCTTGAAGTTTACATGAAATCCAAGTTGCCCCAAAATCGATGGAATACTCCACTTTCTTCACCTCCAACTCACCAGCCCATGCATGCCCTCTCACTTGCAGACTTTTTCCACGC
>JABSPG010000343.1 GCA_013214445.1 Ekhidna sp.
AGACGTGGTGAAAGACGTGCTCCCAAGTTTGACGTTCAGTCCTGCCAAAGATAAGAATGGGGTTGCTGTTGCAGGTAAAATCGCCTTGCCAGTAAATTTCAAACTTACCATCTGATTAAATTCAGATCAATTTGTAAGAGCCGCACCAGTTAAGTTTGGTGTGGTTTTTTATGTCCAACCATTTGATATTATTTACGTTTAGAAATTTAATTAATGATTAAGTTTACATTTAGGAACTATATAATTCATGAAAGAGTATCAACTGGGAGAATTTGAAGAGATTGTGCTACTAACGGTGGCCATCCTGCATGATGACGCCTACGGTGTATCCATCAAGGAGGATATTGAAAAACGATTGGAAAGAAAGGTAAGCGTAAGTGCGCTTCAGACTGCATTGCGAAGAATGGAGAAAAAGGACTATCTCAAATCTGAATTTGGTGAAGCAACCGCGATCAGAGGAGGAAAAAGAAAGCGGTACTTCAAAGTTACAAAAACAGGAAAAGCGGCGCTGGATCATGCAAAAGAAACACGAATGAAATTATGGTCCGCAATGCCGGATGTATCATATGAATTCATAAAGGTATGGATAAGTCGCGATTACCTCCCCCATCTTGGTCAACACGCTTCCTAAGCTGGTTTATCAAGGGCGAATACTACGAGGATATACAAGGTGATCTAGAAGAGGAGTACCAGCTACTAATCTCTAGCAAAGGGCTAAACAAAGCTAGGCGATGGTATTCATGGCAAATTCTGAAGCTCTTCAAACCGGACATGATCAAAAAGATCGAAACTCAAAATTCAATAGAAAAGGAAACTACTATGTTCAAAAACTACTTCAAAATTGGAATCAGAAATCTCTGGAAGTACAAATCCAGCACGGTAATCAACGTCATTGGGTTGTCTACTGGCATTGCTGCGTTTGTACTCATTTCATTGTTTGTCAAAGATGAAATCAGCTATGATCGTCATCATATCCATGCCGAGAACACCTACCGCGTAACAGTGAAAAACTACACGACTGATGGTGATCTAAGTAGACAATGGGCATTCGCTTCCGGAGGACACGCTAGTAGACTAAAGGAAGATTACAGTGATATCACACATGCCACTCGCTTTTATGCTTGGGCTTTTCCAGATCTTAAATATCAAGAGCAGTCTTTTTTGGGGGAGCAAGTTGTATTCTGCGATCCCGATGCATTTGACATATTCTCTTTTGAGTTTATTGCAGGGAGCCCCGAAACAGCATTCCCAGATATTTATTCATTGGTTTTGACCAGAGCTACAGCAATAAAGATTTTCGGCTCTGACTGGCAAGAGAAGGATGTGGTAGGCCAGACTGTAACCCTATCAAGAGATGGAAATGATGCGCCATTCAAAGTGACTGGAGTAATGGAGGATATGCCAGATCAACAGCATTTCCATTTCGACTACCTAGCCCCCATTCGATTTGTGGAGATGATTTTGGGTGAAGATGCCGCCAATAATGTAGGAGGAAACTATAATTGGTTGACCTATATACGAACGAGTGAAGGGGCAGATATCCCTAGTCTAACCGAGAATGCAAACGATGAATTCTGGGACAAATACATCGGCCAATTCTCATCTGGAGGAAATGCGAGAGACTTTTATGATTTTGAATTTCAGCCACTTCTAGACATCCATCTCACTTCAAATCTTGAAGGAGAATACGAAACTAACGGTTCATTAGAACAAGTTTATATCTTCAGCATCATAGGTATATTGCTCCTGCTGGTAGCATGTGTCAATTATATGAACATCGCCACCTCACACTACTCAAGAAGAATGAAGGAGGTGGGTGTCAGAAAAGTAATCGGAGCGCTTAGGTCCTCCCTAATCAAACAATTCTTGTCTGAGTCATTGATCGTGGTAATCGTGTCCATCCCACTGGCAGTTGTGCTTATCTCTTTGGCATTACCTTATTTGAATGAGTTCGTCCAAAAAGAGTTGATTTTCAATCCCCTCATTCAATTAGATATTCTGATTGGGCTTGTCCTGCTAATGCTTATGGTAAGCAGCATGGCTGGATTCTACCCTGCATTTTTCCTATCACGGATCAACCTGGTTCAGGCTCTGAAGGGAGAACAAGCAATGAATGCCAGTAAATGGAACTTTCGGTCCTTTCTTGTCACGTTTCAGTACATCGTTACCATTGGGTTGATATTTGCCATTGGCGTCATCGAAAGTCAAATGGACTTTATCAGAAATTCCGACCCAGGTTTTGACCGTGAACAGATGGTGAGCATGTGGCTTCCTAGAGGAAATTATAGCAATGAAACCTTTAGAAGTGAGTTACTAAAACACCCGAATGTAGAAAAAGCAGCGTTCTCCTCGCGTATTCCAACAGGAAGACTTGCTGATAATTGGGGATCTCGGTTCTTCAAGGGAGACTCAGCAATCGCGACCAACTTCAGACTACCAATAGTAGCTGTGGACAAGTATTTTTTGGATGCTTACAGCATAGATATTGTGGCTGGTGAGAATTTCAGAGAAGGGATGGCAACCAACTTTCAGCAGGATACAATAGTCACAGGCTACTATGTTATCAATGAGGCAGCCTCAAAGGCATTGGGTTTCAACGATCCGGCTGAAATAGTAGGTCAGAAACTTGGTTATGGTCCTTCGGAAGGACGAATTATAGGTGTAATGGAAGACTTCCATTTCGAGTCACTTTACAGTCCAATTGTGCCTACAGTTTTCTTAGTAAGTGATCGTTACAGACGCATAAGCATAAAAATTGCGCCTGAAAACACACGAGAATCACTTGACCATATCGAAAATGTTTATGCGCAATTTGATGCAGAAACAGACCCCAACTATCGGTTTGTGGACGACCTATTCAATGAGCAATATCAGCAGGAGGAACGACTTGGCACCATGATTAAAGTCTTTGCAGCGATAGCTATTCTTATCGGTTGTCTTGGATTGATTGGCATGGTAGGTTTCATTATAGAAACTAAGATAAAGGAAATAGGTGTCAGAAAGGTGCTAGGTGCATCATCAACAAATATTTGGATGATCATTAGTAATCGTTTCTTAATACTCATTGGTATTGCCTTTCTCTTGGGCCTACCACTATCCTACTGGTTTATGACTGATTGGCTAGAGAATTTCGTTTATAGAACACCTGTCTCAGTAATTCTAGTACTTACTCCAGCCATTGCGGCTGTCCTGTTAACATTTCTGGCTATCGCTTACCAAACGATCCATGCTACCAAGGTAAATCCCGTAGAGTGTCTGAAAGACGAATAGTCATTTTCACCCCTAAGAAAGGCCACTTACTATTATGTGAGTAGCTTTTTCACACATTTCTCCATTAAATCAACTCATTAAAAAAATTTTCAACCTGCTGTAACAATCTTCTTCATTTTGGAACAAAGAGTAAACTTTAGAATATATCACAATGAAGAAATTACTCACATTATCTGTTCTTACACTAGCGGCGACCCTCGCCTATAGCCAACCTGTACATATAGAAAAAAAGGGTTCAGGGAAAGCTATACTACTACTTCCTGGATTTACCACACCGGGTTCCGTATGGCATGAAACAATTAGCAATCTTGATCATCCCTATGAAACACATATTGCTTCCTATGCTGGTTTTAATGGTTTGGAACCCATTGGGTTTCCCTGGTATAGCCCCATTAAGGAAACTTTGATCCAGTACGTCCAGAAAGAAAAACTCACCGATCTAACAGTGATCGGACATAGCATGGGGGGCAATCTAGCAATAGAACTAGCAGCTGCCTTACCGAAAACAGTCACAGGACTTATCTTAGTTGATGCGATACCCTGTATGCGGGAACTTATGATGCCGGGAGTTCCCGCCAGTTCACTGCAATACGATAGTCCTTACAATAATCAAATGCTAAACATGAACCAAGAGGCCTTTGAGAGCTTTACACAAACAATGGCTCAAAACATGACCAATGATCCTCAAAAAGCGAATGAGATCGCAAGTTGGGCCATTGCTGCTGATCGCAAGACCTACATCTACGGATACACTGATTTACTAAAAACGGATATGAGGGCAGACCTAAGTAAGATTGAAACTCCAACACTTATTCTTGGCGCTTCTTTCCCCAATAAGGAGACAACTCAAGCCACCTTCGATAAACAATACAAAAATCTACCATCGAAAACCATTCTAATTGCGGACGATAGTAAGCACTTCATCATGTATGATCAACCCACTTGGTTTTATACTCAAGTAAATGATTATCTAAAGAGGGATGTTGAACAATAAGGATCTCTTTGAAACGCTACACACTGACCACCATGCAAGGGTGAGTCAGATGTGTTGTGGTTTCATGAAAAATGATACGGCTCTTGCAGCTGATCTTACCCAGGAAGTATTTATAAATATCTGGCGTTCACTAGAGAAGTTTAAAGGCGCATCAAGCTATAAAACCTGGATTTACCGAATCACAGTAAACACCTGTCTTAAATACATCAGAGATCATAAAGAAAAAAAGCAAGTATCAATTGATGAGCACCTATTAGATGAAAGTGAGCCAGAACAAACAAGAGATCATCAACCCCTTTATTCGGCCATTGGAAAACTGAAAGAGTTAGATCGTCTCATCATTATGATGGTTTTGGACGAATTAGAATACGAGGAGATAGCAAAAATTGTGGGCTTGAGCGAAGGAAACATTCGAGTCAAAATTCACAGAATCAAAAAAGAATTAAAAAAGATCATACAAAATGGATGAAATAATTGGCAAGTTGAAGCATGAATGGAATGCCGATAAGGCAAAACAGTCCTATGCTCAAGATCATGAACGAATTATAAAGCTTTCCGCTGAAAAAATGAAGAATGCGAGAACCCAGCATCTCTGGAATATTAGCATTTTGTCATTCACTCTGCTAGGTATCTCCGCTTTTTTCATTTTCGTGGCATCATTCCAAGAGCTTTTTAGTCACTTTGGCATAGCGCTAATGACTGGAGGACTGCTAGTAAGAATTATTGTAGAAATATCCAGTATATACAAAGCGAAAAATATCAACATGACTGATTCAGCA
>JABSPG010000344.1 GCA_013214445.1 Ekhidna sp.
CCATTGGTAACTTTCATTGCGAGTGGAATGGCCGATCACGCCACAGGAGCTACATTCGACATAAATGCAGGCAGCTATTTGCACTAATCATTTCTTTTTGTTTTTAAATTCCTAAATTAGGAGGCTAATTAATATGCAGCCATATGGAAGAAAACATTAAAAACCACCTGAAAGCCCTAATTCAACTTTCTGTAGTAGATAGAAGTTTTGATGAGCCGGAAAAATCCTATGTGTACACAATTGGCAAAGCAAATAGAGTGACAGAGAATGAGATCAATGAACTGGTAAGTGAAGTAATCAACGCCAAAGACGCTGTTGAAATCAACTATGAGGGATTACGATCGGATGAGAGATTTGCCTTTTTATATGATATCATTCAATTAATGAAGATCGATGGTGAGGTGTTTCTGTCAGAAATTAGATATTGTGAGGAATTGGCGCAAAAGATAGGCTATGATAAGAAGGTGGTGAAGAAAATGTCGTCGAGAGTCTATGGAGATCCATCCATAACTACCAATAGGGATGCATTGATGAAAATGGCCGATAAGTATTTAAAAAAGTAACCTAAAGATAAAGATGAGCATTAAGGCGAAACTAAGCGTGCTGGTTCAGTTGGCAAACATAGATGGTGATTTTGCTGGTGAAGAAAAGGACTTGATCTATATGATCGGAAAAGCAAATGGAGTATCAGAGGAGGAGATCAACAACATGGTGGAAAATCCAGAGCCTCTGCCGCCTGTTAGCACGATGAGTGAAGATGACAAGTTTGAGTATTTGTTCCACATTGTGCAACTGATGAAGATAGATAGCCAAGTATATCTTTCAGAAATTAAGTTTTGTGAAGAACTTTCAGAAAAGCTGGGCTTCAAGCGAAATGTAATTTCAAAACTCTCTTCACGAATCTATAGCGATCCGGCGATCACTTCGGATGTATCTAGCTTGAAAAGGGCGATTAAGAAATACAAACAATAATGACAAAATCCGCTTCGGCGGATTTATTGTTTGAAAGGGTTGAAGTGTTCTTTTTCGATTTTGAAGTGATGTTCAAGTTTCGACAAAAAATCATCTTCATGAAGCACTTCTATCTCTTCTATTTCACCAAGAGAACTTATTTTAAGTCTTTTATCGGTAAGTGTTACACGTCCGGTATTCGTCAGCTGGGTTATGAGTTTTTTCTGCGTGAAAGATGATTCTGGAGAAGTCTGTTGAAAATTGCAAATCTCCATGAACTGGATGAGTTGCTTTTCGTCAGTTGTGAAAAGTAGTTTATTGGAAAAAACAGATGCGTCATCTGAGTTCTTCAACACAAAATTGTCGTCTGGGTCAGTATCCAATTTCCAATACTTGGTATAGTCTATCCTTACCTCTCCTTTCCTTACCTTAAATGGGGATACAAGCCCATCTCCAAATCCCACATCCACATACCACTGATCGTTTTCGATCGTAACTACGATGGCCATGTGTTCGAAGGGGCGGCCAAATGCACCTTTGTCTTCGTTCCAAACTTTGGCCGAAATTATGTAGCAGTTAAAACCTAGATGGTAAAGAAGATGGTAGAAGAGACCATTCAATTCGTGACAGAATCCACCTCTTTTTTCGTGCACAATTTTCTTAAAGATCTGCTGATAGTCTAAGATGATTTTTCTTCCATAGTGGATATCAAGGTTCTCAAAAGGGATATGCAACAAATGCTGTTTTTGAAGTTTCTTCAAATAAGTGAGGGATGGCGGCTCTCGTTGGCATTTGATTCGTTCGAGATAGCTCTTGAGATCAATGGGAGATGCTTTGGGCTTGTTCTGAAAGTAGTTTAGTTTACTCACTTCACACGAAGGTCTTGAGCTAGATTGCCAATCATATTGTGCAATGCTTCCTGCCATGTGACATCAGCATCCCATACGCCTACATGTACATTTTTTGAAATATTCTGACGTACATAGAATTTGCATACGATCGCATTTCTGGGAATCGTCTTCACTCTTGTTTGATCAGGCATTACAGGTATAATCGAAGCAAAACCAGTTGTTCCCGGGACTACATCATAGTCCAACATTTTCTTTGCTGTTTCTACTGTGCTGCAAACAGACCGGAGAACAAACTGATATCTCTTTCTTTTCAACTCATCGTCTGACATGGGGTCTATCATTTCGAACTCATACGGATACGATGATTTCAGAATTTCTTCAAGCTCAAGGTTCTTGGATGCGATGTTCCTATTGTAATCTATAATGCGAGCTAAAATCTCTTCATTTTGAGTTTTGCTTGTATCCAGTAGGGCAAATCTTTCTACGGCTAACTTGCTCCGCCTAAGAACGCCGGGGTAGTTTTTGAGAAGCGTCTTCTCCACAATTGAAAGTCCCCCAATATAGCTGGGCTTTTCTGGTATCAGAAAGTTCTGAATCTCATAGTCTGCCCTCCTAATCTCTCGACCGACATCTAGCAATAGTTCGTGCAAACTGTTGGATCTCATCGCAAAGACTTCTGACCCTTCAAGAATCAGTTTTGAAGAGCCACTATAGGGGCCGATTAGTATTTCGTATTCATTGTCTTTTTGACTGAAAAAGATAACATTGGTGATTTTTCTCTGATTGAAAAGCTCTACATATGATTTTTGAGCACTGCTACTTGCGATGTAGTTTATGTCTTGAAGGTACAGAATAGGATCTACCCCCATTGTCACAAAGGCCTTGTGAGTCTTTAGAAGCACATTCTCGTAATCACCTACTTGATTGAACCCGTCAAGAATCTGATCTGGAACGGAAAAGATCACGGCAGCCCTCTCACTATTAAGGGTTTGAGGAACCGCTATTGTTTCGCTAAAGTGGACAAAATCGTAAATTGGTTTCTGTGCATTAGCAAGTGTCGAAAGACAAAAGATTGAAGCGAAGATGAATTTCCTCATGTAGTAACTCAGATAGAATGCTTTATTCTTATACTTCACAACTGCAATAAAGTCTTATTTAGTATACATGGAAATTTTGAAAAGCAGGAAAGTATTTCACCGCAATTATAAATCATGCGTTGATGAATCCTTGGTTCGAATTGTTTCTCTGCCTTTAAAACTACAATTAGTCAAATGAAAACCAGGTGTCAATGGTGTGCAAATTCCTTTGAAGCGTACGTTCGATATCATGATGAAGAATGGGGTGTTCCGGTGCATGATGAAAGAACACATTTTGAGTTTTTGGTTTTAGAAAGTGCCCAAGCAGGCCTGAGCTGGGCTACTATTTTGAAGAAAAGAGAAGGCTATCGTAAGGCATTTTCAGACTTTGATGCGTCTGTTGTAGCATCGTACACCGAATCGGAGGTGGAAAAACTATTGCAAGATCCCTCCATAGTCAGAAACAAATTGAAAATACTAGCTACGATTAACAATGCGCAACGCTTCTTAGAAGTACAAAAAGCATTTGGTTCTTTTGATAATTACATATGGCAATTTGTGGATGGTGAACCCATTATAAATGCATGGAAGACGAGAGATCAGGTTCCGGTAACTACTCCTACTTCGGACAAGCTTTCTAAAGATTTAAGACAAAGGGGCTTCAAATTTTTAGGATCAACGACCATATATGCGCATATGCAAGCGATTGGATTGGTTAATGATCACACAGTCGATTGCTTCAGATACAAGGAATTAATATAAAAGACCTATGAGAAAAATAGCATTAGCATTAACCGTGTTGTTTTTGATTATTCTGTTGTTGGAAGACAAAAGAACCAGTTCCCTTGAAGCCACCTACTTGTCGTATATCAAAGAGAGATCCCCAAATAAGCTCGAAGGTCCTGAGAAATCAGTTTTTCGAGAAGCCCTAATGACGATGGATCCAAGGACGGGAGAAATCCCAACAGAAAAAAGGCGACAAGTCATACGGAGTATAAAAGCATCGAGAGCAGCGCAGGATCGAGATTTTGCCTGGGAACAAATTCCTACTGAAGTTGCAGGTCGTACTCGATCTATTATGATTGATCCCAATGACCCTGACAGACTGTGGTCGGGATCAGCTACAGGAGGTTTATGGTATACCTCAGACTTTAGAAACAACACAGCTTGGGTTCCTGTATCGGATGACTGGGAATCATTATCAGTAAGTAGCATTACATATGACCCGAACAATACGCAGACGTTCTATGCAGGAACAGGAGAATCATTTACCTCAGTGAACATTTATAGAGAATCCACCTCTTCCGGAGTGGGTATTTACAAATCCGAAGATGGAGGAGCATCTTGGTCACTGCTACCTTCAACCGCCGATTTTAAGTACGTGAATGACATCATCGTTAGAGATGAAAATGGAACCAGCGTAATATATGCTGCAGTTGTTTCAGGCATTTATCAGGGCCAGGTATTTGGTTCGCTACCAACAGATGGCTTGTACCGATCAGATAATGGAGGCGATAGCTGGCAACAGGTGCTTCCCGACATTCCAGGTTCGTCCGTTCCATTTGCCGTAAGTGATATTGAGTTGATGGATAATGGAGATATCTACCTGGGCACAATGAGAAATCTGGCAATAGAAGGAGGCGGCTATATTCTTCATTCAGAAAATGGTCTTGATTGGCAAGTAATCAACAATCTCAAAGAACAGCTGCTGGTATCTTACGGTGATACGCTCATCGCAGGAAGAGTCATGCTGGCATCATTAGGGGACAAAATGTATGCTTTGGGCACGGGAGGGGTCACCAACAGTTTCAATCAAATAAGAGATTTTGCAGCTTTATTGATGTTGAAAAATGAGGATGGCATTTGGGCAAGTGTCGATACCCCTGAATCGAATTGGGCTTCTATTCCATGGCATGCACTCACGCTAAAGGTGGATCCTAACAATGAGGGTAATTTGGTCATAGCAGGGTTAGACGTTTACGCTACAAATTCAGCTGACAACTCAAGTGGCGGGTCGGTTTCCGACTTGACATGGTCCAAGCTAAGCGACTGGTCCTCGATGTATTATTACTCAGATTATTTGATTCGATACTTTGGTCTGGATGATGTCGATAGCATCCGAAATCACTTTGTGC
>JABSPG010000345.1 GCA_013214445.1 Ekhidna sp.
GGAATCGACATTACAAAGTATTTCAATCAATTCAGATTCTATTTTGAGGCTGAGTATCAATCCTGATAGTGTAAATATTATTCAAAATTTTGAGTCACTTGATTCATTGCAGGCTAAGGAATTTGAGTTTTTAACCCAAAAAGTAGTGGTTTCTGTTAATCAGGATTTACTGGATTTAGGCAAGCTCTATACCCTCATAGACTCTGCATTGACTAAAAAAAGGATTGATATAGAATTTCTCTTAAGGCAAAAGGTAAATGGCAGACAAACTTCTATTGGGAGCCTTTCCACCCAAAATTACCTTCAGGCTGAAGCCACTTCTGCGCTACTGGGAAGTAGACATAGCATCGCTATTGATTTTGAAAATGCTACTTCATTAATCCTCAAAAATGGGATTAGCGAGTTAGTCTTCTCTGTTTTGTTGATTGGACTTGTTCTCGGTACTATGGGCTATTTGTATAAGACTATTCAAGATCAGAAGCAGCTGGCTGCCATCAAGGACGACCTGATTAGCAACATTACGCATGAGTTCAAAACCCCTATTGCTACCATATTTTCTGCACTGGAGGGGGTCACAAATTTTAATGAAAATAACGATCAGGAGAAAACCAGAAGATATTTGGCACTTTCAAACGACCAATTGAAGAAGCTCAACAATATGGTGGAAAAAATGCTGGAGACGGCCACCATCGATCAAGGAAAACTAACTCTTAACAAAGAAGAGCTAGAAGTGGTCGAATGGACGCGAAGTTTAGTTGGTAGATTTGAAATGGTCTTGAAAGACAAAACGATCCATTTTGAGACTTCCATGCAATCCCATATAGCCAAAGTTGACCGCTTTCATGTGGAAAATGCCTTGTCAAACCTGATAGATAATGCCATTAAATATGGCGGAGAAGAGATTTCCATCCGCCTTTCAGGCCGTGAAGGAAAGTTGATATGGGAAGTGGAGGACAATGGTGGAAATATTCCCAAAGAGCATCGAGATCAGATTTTCGACAAGCTCTATCGTATCCCAACAGGAAATCAGCACGATGTAAAGGGATTTGGTATTGGGTTGTATTATGCTCGTACCATAGCAGGCCTACATGGGGGTACTCTTACCCTAGAAAGCACGAAAAACAAAACCAATTTTAAGCTATCCATATGAATACCACTGGGACCAAAGTATTGCTAGCTGAAGATGAAGCGGCACTTGGAATGATCATCAAAGAAAGCCTTGAATCGAGAGGGTTTGACGTTACATTTTGCAAAGATGGAGAGGAAGCTAAATTGGCTTATGAGCAGGCAAAGCCAGAGATTCTGGTGCTTGATGTAATGATGCCAAAACTTGATGGATTCTCACTGGTGAAGGAATTGCGTAAGAAGGATCAATTGATTCCGATCATATTCTTGACAGCAAAATCGAGGACAGAGGATGTAGTGGAGGGCTTTGGCTATGGTGCTAATGATTACCTGAAGAAGCCTTTTAGTATGGAAGAGCTTATTGTCCGGATACAAGCGCTATTGAACAGAAAGACAGCTAAAGACAATAGCGAAGAAGTGCAGCAGGTTGGAGCCTATAGTTTTGACTGCCAGAAGCAGATATTGACTCATTTACCAAGTAGCGAGGAATCACGGTTGACGCATAGAGAGGCACAACTACTCGATGCTCTCATAAAGAATGTCAATGAGCTCACAGACAGACAAGAAATACTCAACTCGCTTTGGGGAAACGATCACTTCTTCAACGCAAGAAGCATGGACGTATTTATAAGTAAGCTTCGGAAGAAACTAGCTTTGGATCCGTCAATTGAAATTTTGAATGTCAGGGGGTATGGTTACAAATTAGTAGTATAGTCTTTAACTGACTAACCTTCTCAGCATTTTGATTTGACCGTAGTGCATACTTTCATGCAAGTTGCAAAAAGTGATGGCTTCCTCTATCGTCCTCAATGTCACACCGTAGCTGGTTGTACGCTCGCTGTAGCTACCAAACTTACCTCCATGGTAGTCTTTTCTAAGTTGTTCCAAAGAACTCATAAACTGCTCTTTGATCATTTCTACAAACGATGCTTCTAATGGTTCTCCAGGAGAAGTACCTTTCTTGAACGTATTGACCAGTTCTTTGGCAATATGAGAAGCCGTATCTGTACTGGTGTAAGTCAATATATCCATCGTAGCAATGAGATGAGCCACATTCCAGATAATGTTGTTATTGAATCCTTCAGGAATAGCACTCAGCTGCTCTAGATTACAGGCTTTTACCTCAGCTAGGATATTGCTTCTTGTCTGCGTGATTAGGTCTATTTGATAGTCGATCATATTCATGATATCCAGTTCAGGTTAGGTTTAGATTTTTTTCACTTTTTGGTTTTCAGTAATTGCGTCTATCATCTTTACATAGCTTACTTTTTTACCAGTTGCCTGTGAAACATAGAAGTACTGAAGACCTTCTAATTCCACGGTGCATTTGCCAAGTTCATATCGATGGGCCATCACCTCATCTCCGCTTTCGATCGGTACCCCTTCCATATCTAAAAGCTGTGGAGGCTGCTTTTCTTTTGGTTTCTTCTTGAAGAGTTTAAACATGTGTTATTAACTGAGCTGATTGAAATTTTATGCAAAGCTTTATGGAATGAGTAGTCGAAATGACTGAGACAGTTTAGATCCTGATAATTATCATAGGATCATCTAAACCTCCGGAAAAGAACTTTCAAGAATTCTTTCACTTCGTCAGATTGCATGTCCCAGCTGTTTTGCTTTGCATAACCATGTACCAAAAACTCGACTGACTCATCGAAAGTTTGATAGGCTTCAAGTTCGATCAGGGCCTGTTCAAATTCATTCTTGTCATTCTCAAAGAGTTCTTTGATAAACATGTATCGATGATTCAAAGAGATGAGCGATAAAATGCTCCCCTCAGCTTTTTGTTGAGTACTCTCCAAGTGATCTGCGACTGTTTGCTGTTGCCTTTCGAACTGCTTGTTGATTGTATCTTCAGGGAAGTCATCTTCTTTGTCTTCCTCCTCCAACATGACAGGAGGTGTTACCTCTTTTTGGGGTTCCTCTCTTGGAGGAGCTTCCGAAAAGTCATCGAAGGCTTCATGTTCTTCATTTGATGGAGCATCGTCAAAGTCATCAAAAGACTCGTCTTCCTCATCTGCAACATTTTTGGTCTCTTCAAATGCAGGTTTTTCTGGAACTATAGGCTCCTTTTCTTCCGGTCTTACAATCTCTTCTTCGCTCTTGATTGAAGGAGGATTATCTGCTTGTGCAAATTCACCACCAAACTCATCCTCTCTCATTGCTTCATCATTTGTATCAATTACGATACCTTCCGTTTCAGGCTGAGCGTCTGCAGGAGCACTTTTTGGTATTGGTCTATCTTCCACAAGGTCTTCTTCCCCAGGTTCGAAGAGATCATCTTCGTCAAAGTCATCCATATCTGGATCGTCAGAAAACACCTTGTCAATATTAATTTCCAACACCTTAGAAAGCAACTCACACTCGGCGTTTACCGCCTCTGACGTGTCAAAATCGTCAAATTCATCCGGCATCTCATCCACTACATCATCAATCGTCAATCCTTTCATATCTGAAAGAAAGTTGAAGATTTCTTTTTTGTGAATTTTCAGATACTTGACAGTACCCTCAATAGATTTTTCCCTTATATGCTCTACACCTCTGCTGTCAAGATCAATCTCTACATATGCAGAAGGCATGGCAGCCAGGTAGATGGTGTCTTTTACTGCATGATTCAGCAATGTCTCAAATTTCTCACTGTTGATTTCGATGTGTTGGGATAGCACATTCATGAATTGGATCATCGCTTGCCTTACCTCTTCATGCTTGTAGTTGAAAAAGGGGCTTTCTAACTTCTTGGTCTCTTCTTGCCAATATCTAAAAAGGAGTTTGATTACGAAGAAGTTAACTTGTTTTGATGGTGTTACCTTCAGAATTTCTTTTCCTGTAATTGCTTCTTTACCACCAGTGAAAAAATCAGCAGTCACTTTGGATGCAAATTTTTCACAATAGCTGTCAATAAAATCTTCGTTTAGTTTCTTTTGCATTCGTGAAATTTGATAAGGATGCCAACAGTCGTAATCGCTAACCTCAAAAGTACATCTATTCGGTTTGAGGACAAAGGAGAAAATCTGCTGGAAATGTTGCTTTCTGCCACCGATTGGATGCATGCTTGCGGCAAAAAGGGCAGATGCACCTCATGCAGAGCAAAGATTTTGCAAGGGGCTGGGGATCTTTCACCATTAAGTAAAACGGAGAAGCAGTTTTTGGAATTGAATAAATTGCAGAAAGACGAACGTTTGACGTGTCAGACGCAAGTCTATGGCGATGTGAGGGTGGAGGTGCCAAAACCCACTCAGCTCCCGCATCTTGAGTATTCAGAATAATGTTTGTAGAACCACATATTGGTAAAGGAACACTTCGAAGAGGAGGATGGATTGAAGTCATCTGTGGATCAATGTTTTCAGGCAAAACGGAAGAGCTAATCAGAAGACTCAACCGTGCTATGCTTGCAAATCAACACGTTGAGATTTTCAAACCTGCTGTAGATAAGCGTTACGATAAGGTGAAGATAGTCTCCCATAAGGACTCTTCTATTCCATCTACACCTGTCAACTTTGCAAACGATATTCTCCTTAGAGCAGGGGATTGTGAAGTGGTTGGTATAGATGAGACTCAATTCTTTGATGACGAGATTGTCAAGGTAGCAAATGACTTGGCAAATCAGGGAAAGA
>JABSPG010000346.1:0-1858 GCA_013214445.1 Ekhidna sp.
GAATAATGTTCAGGATAAGGATGATGTAATCATGTATGAACTTAATTATTCAAGGCACCTTACGCCACTGTTTAATCTGGGTGTCAGTGCCAATTATGTCTACGACAGGGCGAATGGTGAAGGAGGACCTTCTATTCTTGGACAAGGACTGAACAGTACGTTGGTAGATTACAATGGTGGATTCCGATTCTCAGGTCTTGGGTCATATCAGGCCGATATTGGCTGGCTTGGTACATACTTTCATTACAACGAAGATGTGATGTTGGATAACTGGATAGTTACTGGATTTTTGAACTACAATTTTGGTTCCGTTCGGGAGGAAACAGACGTTGCGGGTACCTACGAAAAAGCCGTATCTGTAAGCGGGTTAGGTGCTAATCTGAGAACAGCTTACAGGCATGGACAAACTGAAAACGATCTGGTTTCAGTAGATCTGATCTACAGTACAGGTGATGAAAATGGTATTTCTGATGAAAAATATAATGGAGTCATTACTGGAAATACATGGGGTACTCCGGCAGGTGTATTCATTAGTAGCGGGTCATATATACTTTTTCCACATGGTAATGTGGTCAACAGGTTCAATGCAGCAGTGACAGATATTGCTAATCTTGGATATGGATTACAGGGAGGGACCTTTAATCTTTCCAAAGATTTCATTCCTCACCGATTGAATGCAAAGCTGGGTTTTGCACATGCAAGGTCTGGTTATGAGCCACGGAGAGGTGGACGAACCATCGGTACCGAAATTAATGGTAAAGTATCTTATTCTTTTGGTCCGTTCATGAATTTGGAGTTGCACGCTGCTCATATGTGGTTAGGAGATTTTTACGACAGTCAACAGGTTAGAGCTGAGGATATTTCATCCAAACCCGTTGACCCATGGGTCGCTTTTTTAGCATTTAAGTGGTTAATGTTCTGATAATGAGAAACTTACTTTTACTGATCTTCCTTGGTACTCTCAGCTGTAAGCCCTACACTGAAATCAATGTCTTAAAGTCTATGGAAGACATTTCATATCCATACAGCACTGAGATGTTAGCGGTAATGGATGGTATCGAGATCGCATATGCAGATGAGGGCTCTGGAGAAGAAGTACTTCTCTTTGTCCACGGACTTGGTAGCTATCTCCCAGCATGGCAGAAAAACATTGAGGAATTAAAGTCTAATTACAGGTGTATCGCGATTGACCTACCTGGATATGGTAAATCTAGCAAAGGTGACTATGCGTATGACATGAAGTTCTTTTCTGATGTGGTGGCAGATTTTTGTGAAAAATTGGGGTTAGAGTCAGTCACTTTAGTTGGTCATTCGATGGGGGGGCAGATAAGTATTACTACGTCTCTATACTACCCGAACTTAGTGCAAAAACTTGTCTTATTTGCTCCAGCAGGATTTGAAACGTTTACTGAAGGTCAAAAGCAGTGGTTCAGAGAGGTTCTCACTGCAAAGGGTGTAATGTTAACGCCAGTCGAGACTATACAATCCAATCTCGCTTATAACTTTTTTAGCTTTCCTGAAGATGCATATTTCATGATAGAAGATCGCATTGCTATGCGTTCCGCAAGCGATTTTGAATGGTATGCTTACGCAGTAGAGAAATCTGTTCAGGGTATGGTAGATCAGCCAGTGTTTGATTTTCTGAGTGAATTGCAACAGCCATGTCTGGTAATTTTTGGTGAGAATGATAATTTAATTCCAAATCGATATCTGAATCCTGGCAAGACAGTGGAGGTTGCAAAACAGGGCGCTCAAGAGATTCCCAATGCTACACTTGTAATGATTCCTAAGGCAGGTCATTTTGCCATGTTTGAAAAAGCGAAAGAGGTAAATGACGCTATAAAAAGCTTCTTGCGGT
>JABSPG010000346.1:1868-4974 GCA_013214445.1 Ekhidna sp.
GTGAAGGCTAGCATCCTATGGCTCTTAACACTAATGTACGGTTCCGTAATGGCTCAACAGAATAAGCTGCCCACATATAAATATCCAGTGAAGTATGTCGATTTAGAAGCCGAAATTAAAATGGCTTATGTAGATGAAGGTCAAAAGTCTTTACCAGTTCTGTTGATGATACATGGTTTAGGTGGTTCCATAAAGAACTGGTATTTCACAATTGATTCTTTAAGTGAAAGCTTCCGATGTATCGCGCTTGACCTTCCTGGATACGGATTATCTACCATGAAGTACTTTTCAAAATACGATGAGGATTACCTGGGATTTTTTGCTGAGACAGTCGATACATTCGCAAAGGCTCTTGACCTCAAAAATGTTACTTTAATTGGGCACTCGATGGGTGGGCAAGTTTCGATCATTGCAGCATTAGATAAGCCACTCTGGTTGAAAAATCTTGTACTAGCATCTCCAGCCGGTTTCGAAACCTTCGAAGATCATGAAGCAAAAGCACTTATAGATTACGGGTCTGCATCTGCAATCATGTCGCATTCTGAAGCCCAAGTGAGGGCTGCTTACGCTGCAAACTTTGTTGAGATGCCAGAACCTCTGACAGAAGAAATGATTCAAGACCGGCTTTCTGCCAAGAATCAAATCTGGTTTGAGGATTATGCAAAAGTAAGAGAGTTTGCAGTAAGGGGAATGCTAGGACACCCCATCCGAACAGAATTGAATCGAGTCTCATATCCAACTCTTGTAGTTTTTGGAGCCGAAGATTTACTAATACCTAATCGATTTTTTCATCCCTCGCTCACAGTAGATTCTATTTTACAGGTGGGTGGTGATATACCGAATGTAACGCTCAAAAAAATACCTAATGCAGGGCATATGTTGCAATTAGATAATGCATCAGCCTTCAATAAATTAATTGTTCAATTTCTTAACCCTAATTAAAATGAAAAGAGTATGCCTCTTACTAGCATTTCTGGCTTCTTCTTTAATGATTATGGCTCAGTCAGTCATAACTGGTACTGTCAAAACTGAATCCGGGGAGCCTTTGATAGGAGCAAATGTTTCGCTCAAAGGAACTACTATCGGAGATATTACCAATACAGATGGGAGTTTTCGAATTCCGGCAGTTTCAAACGGCAACTATATACTAATAGCGAGTTACATAGGCTTTCAGACCGGAGAAGAGGAAATAACTGTATCTGGATCGGATATCACTGTTGATTTCTCATTGGAGGAAGGGACAATGTTTGGTCAGGAGATTGTAGTATCTGGTACCAGAAGACCTGAGAAAATTACGGAGACACCTGCCACCATCCAGGTGGTATCCAGAAAGGACCTAGAGGAGTGGGGTACCTTCAATACTGGTGAGCTCTTCTCACGACTTAAAGGTGTAGACTACATACGTTCAGGTGTGGTAGGAACTGGCATAAATGTCAGAGGCTTCAATAGTAACTTCAATGCGAAAAACACGCAAGTCACCGATGGGAGGTTTAGCTCGCTAATTGCCACAGGCTTACCCTTCGGGCCCTTGAGTCCACAGATTAAAGAGGATATTGACAGAGTTGAAGTCATCTTAGGCCCTAATTCATCATTGTATGGTCCTAATGCTCACAATGGTTTAGTCAATATTATTACCAAAGATCCTCGGTCTTCCGAAGGAACAACTTTTGCACTTGGAGCAGGAAATCAGAATGTTGTTACCGCCAGAGGTAGACATGCTCAGGTATTGAATGATAAGTTCGCTTTCAAGATCAATTTTGAATATACAAGTGGTGAAGAATTCGATTTTGCAGATACTGTTTATGTTAATAGGGATGGCCAGCCTGGCAATGAATTTGCAGCTGAAGAAATTGACTTAGATCAAGAGTTTGAGTTCATCAAAGGAGGAGCTTCCCTTTACTATGCTGTTACTGAAGATTCAGATCTTATTTTCTCTTATGATGCAAGTAATAGTACTTATCTAGCCCCGACGAATGTGGGTAGAAATGAAATTATTGATTGGAGAGTTCAGACCTTTCATTTACGATATACTTCACCTCGTTGGTTTGCACAGACCTATTTGACTACCTCTAAAACAGAGGATACGCACTCACTTGATGATCGAACAAAAGCATACTACAGTCTTCTTGACGGTGGAGCATCACCTGAGGATGCTCTAGATCAGTCACTGGATTTTGGCGCAAGATTTATTGATGATTCAAGGAGATGGAATGCAGAGGTCCAATATAACAACAACTGGGGCGCCTTTGACATGGTCACGGGAGTACAATGGCAAAGGAATATGGCAAACTCTGCGGGAACCTACCTGCTAGATGAGAATGCGAGTGATTTCATTGAGATAGATCAAATCGGCTGGTACGGTCAGGGAAGATATGACTTTGGGCAAGGTTGGAAAGCTACAGTTGCGGTAAGAGCGGATAATCACGAAATCTACGATTTTAATTTTGTCCCTAAAGTTTGGGTCACCAAAACCGTAAAAAGAGGAACATTTAGAGCAACCTATGGTCAGGGCGTGGCTGCACCTACTATTTTGAATATGTTCGGTGATCTGTTTGGTGGATTAATTCTCGGGAATGCTGAAGGTTTTACTTTGACAGATGGTACCCTTATTGAGAAACAGAGAATCGAGAGATTAGAAACATTTGAAGTAGGTTATAAAGGGACGATTGTGTCGGATAAGCTTTTCTTAGATGCTAACGCCTACTACAATATTTCTGAAGATTTTTTGAGTCCGGTCACAGTTGTTGGAGCTGTTGCTACCAGAGGAACTACACCAATTGCTGATTTGCAAACAACACCTTTATCTCCTTTGGTAGCTACCTATGTCAACTTTGGAGAATTCAATACCTATGGATTTGACTTAGGACTAAACTACTTGCTAACACCTCAGGTCACAGTCGATTTTAATTACTCTTATTTCAAAGCGCCAATTGATGAAGATGCTCTTGAAAACGATTTTGATGGTGACGGAACGGTGACTAAGCTGGATGTATTGGTAAATGCTCCTGAAAACAAAGCTAGCCTAGGAGTGAGGTACAATGACAAAAAGTTCTTTGAAAACATTTTTACCAGGTGGGTTCAAGGGTACGATTACTTCTCTAGTTTC
>JABSPG010000347.1 GCA_013214445.1 Ekhidna sp.
TCAGCAGATAATGGCGATTGTTAGGCTGAAAGATCTGTCTTTGGCCACATCAGGTAATTACCGAAATTATTATGTGGAGGATGGTCAAACTTTTGCTCATATCATTGATCCAAGAAGTGGATTCAATGCAAAACATAATCTATTAAGTGCTTCTGTCTTCTCATCAGACTGTATGACAGCCGATGCTTATGCTACATCATTTATGGTATTAGGTCTAGAGTTTTCAAAAAAAATCATTGAGGCAAATGATCTGGAGGCCATTCTGATTTACCGTTTGGATGAAGGAGTGAGTAGCTATGTGTCCGATGGAATAAGGCCTTTCGTCGAATTGAATAAAGCAGATAAAAATTAGTGAAACATTCTTAGGGTCTAGGGGTATTGATTGTAACAATCTATTTCCTAGATGCTACTTACAGTTGCTGTTTTATTTATATGCACATTACTAGGTGGACTCAGCATTCATCTAGTTCCTGAAATCAACAGGAATTTAAAGCTTCCGCTAATTTTTGGTGGTTCCTACCTTTTTGCAATCACTATCATTCATATTATTCCAGAACTGTTTGAAATTAGTTCTAATCCTTCTTTAGTTGGTTTGTATATCCTGCTTGGTTTCTTTCTACAGCAGTTCTTAGAATATTTTTCTTCTGGAGTAGAGCATGGTCATGTGCATGGCAAGGAATCACTTTCTTTAGGAAGTAGGTTTTCGCTTGTTACCGCCCTATTTATTCATTCGTTGCTTGAGGGTGCTTTATTGACTCACGATTCGCCATTTCACGAAGAACATGAATCGTATTCCTTACTCCTTGGCGTGATTCTTCACAAGATGCCAGCCGCTTTTGCGCTTATGGCTACTATGCAGGGGATGGGGAGAAAAGCTATTTATGTTCTGTTATTATTCAGTCTTGCCTCTCCAGCTGGATTGATAATTAGTGATCTAGTGCTTTTTTCAGAGTCAACCTTGATGTTCGTTTTTGCGTTAGTTGGAGGCAGTTTTCTTCATATCTCCACTACGATTTTTGTGGAGACGAGTCCAGAACATCATTTCGGATTTAAGAAAAATTTCATTAGCGCATCAGGTGCTTTACTAGCTATTGTTGTTGAGTATGTAGTATAAAATAAATATGTAGTATAACATTTAATTCATTTGATTTCATGAGAACATTTACCACCACCATTCTAATTCTCTTTGTAATTAATTCCTCATTTGCACAAGCGTTCAAAGGAGATACTTGGGCGCAAGCTCAATCAAATAAACGGGCCACCGTTGTGCTTACCAATGTACAAAGCGCTGTATTTGCTGATTCTCAGTCGCAATCTGGAATATGCTTTGACATCATGGACGATTTTGCTGACTTTGTGAAAGTCAAGTATGGCGTAACTATCAATTATGACTACCGACAAGTAGCAGATCCATCAAACTTTCAATCGTTCTTATCGACCGTAGAAAACAGTGAAGGAGGTGTGTTCGGTCTGGGAGACATCACCATTACGAACGACAGAAAAAATCGGTTTGATTTTTCCCCTCCCTTCTTTTCAAATGTAGCAGTACTAATCACTAAAAGTAGTGTTCCACTGCTAAGCTCGCTTTCCGAAATTCCTACAAATTTTAAAAGAATGTTAGCCGTCTCGCAAGGCGGAACTACCCATGACAAGCGTATTCAGGAATTGTCGGCCAAATACGGAAATTTTCAAATTGTATATGCAGCTAGCGCTGCGGATAAGACCATCTTAGTCAAGTCTTCGGCCAGGTATTTTACGTACTTGGATCTTCCAAACTATCTGGAACTCAAATCAAGTGGAGCGGATATAAAGAGACATCCGGTAGGAGACATCAAAGGCGAATACTACGGCATGATCCTGCCGAAGGGAAGCGATTGGACTCCAATTATTGCAGAATTTTTCCGAACAAATGATGGCTATATGAAAAGTCAGAACTACGAAGGGGTCCTAAAGGAAAATATGGGCGCTGAAGTTGTGCAGCTAATGCGGTCTGTAGCTAGTAGGTAATCTGGAAGTTTTGGCTATGGCAATTCTTGTTCGGTAATCTCTAACCGGTACACGCAGATTCACAGAAATAATGATTTTTCTCTAAATTCCCTGCATGAGGGTTCTGCTGGTAGTTTTGTTAGCGTTCATCCCCACTTTTTCTAAAAGCTGGGGGTTTTATGCGCATCAGCGGATCAATAGGCTTGCGGTATTTACCTTACCTCCCGAATTAATCGGTTTTTACAAAGCCAATATTCAGTACCTCACAGAAAAAGCGATAAAGCCTGATATGCGAAGGTACGCTGTTAAAGCTGAGGCAGCCAGGCATTACATTGATGTAGACGTCTATGGGGATTCTGCAGTATACAAAATGCCTAGGTATTGGAAACAAGCGGTTGAGAAGTATACTGAAGACACCTTGCAGGCATACGGAATCGTACCCTACCACATTCAGCGAATGTCCACGTGGCTGATCAACGCATTCAAAAATAAGAATGCCGATCAGATACTTAGATTGTCTTCGGATGTCGGCCATTACATAGCCGATGCAAATGTGCCGCTTCATACCACAAAGAACTACAATGGCCAATTGACCGGGCAGTACGGTATACATGGTTTTTGGGAGTCAAGGTTGCCAGAGCTGTTTGCAGATCGTTACGACTTGCTATCAGGGAAAGCTGAGTATGTGGAGAATCTGCAATTGATGGCTTGGGAGGCTGTGATAAATGCGCATGAAGCACTTGATTCTGTGTTTCTGTATGAAAAGCAGCTGACTAAAAAGTTTCCAGAATCAAAGAAGTTTGGGTATGAAGAAAGAGGAAATAGCACAATTAGAACCTATACTTACGATTTTTCCAGTGATTATCATCGTAAGCTGAATGGTCAGGTAGAGCGAAGAATGAGAGCATCCATCAAAATGATTGGTGACTATTGGTTTAGCTGTTGGGTGAAAGCAGGGCAACCCGATCTATCTGATTTGTTTGAAGAAATACAGGTCCAGGATTCTGTCTATACGGTAGATCCAAATGTGAAGATCAGAAATCATGAAGCCGGCGTTGGAGAGTGAAACTAGTCTGTTTTTCCTGATAGATACGACCTCACCTCATGCTTCCATATTTCGTATCCCTTTTCGTTCATATGTAGCATGTCATCCGTAAACAACTCGGGACGGTAGCTACCGTCAGGGTTCAGCATTTTTGTGTACACATCAATGTAATCTTCTCCTACTTCGTGGATTAAGGCTTTCAGACTTTCATTTAAATGTTCGATTTTGTTTCTCAAAAAGACTCGGTCAGGACTAGCCTTTACTCCAATAACAGCAATGCTGGTTTCTTGATGATGACTCTTAACCTTATTGACTAACCTTGAAAAACTATTCATGATTTCTTCATAGGGAGTTCCTGTTCCGAGATCGTTATCGCCAGCATATAGAATAACTCTTGATGGGAATAAACCTTGAAATACTTCTTCGAAATAGTAATTGCACCAAAAATATGAGGAGCCACCAAAGCCTAGATTTATTGCTTGGTGTGGATGAACATCTTCTTGAAGGGTGTCCCAGAGCCTTATAGAGGAACTCCCATAGAAGGCGGTGAGGGACGCAGGATCTGCACTTACTAAAGCAACCCTTTGTTTGATCGCTTCAATTTCTGACTTCCAAATCTCTACCTCGTCAAAAGTATTCATGCTATTGATTCATTTTATGAAAAAGTAATTCTGTTTTTTCTGCCACTTTCCGCACTTCTCGGGCAAACTCCTGCTGATATTCATTTACAAATTGCTTCAACGAGTGTTCGTTTTTCTTCTTCTCTGATAGCCTAAATGCAGGAAGCACTTTACAGTATAACAAAGTCTCTGAGATTCGTTTATCAAAGTTATAGAACACAATGGGGACAATTTTTGGTTCTTTTTTGGCTTGAGAAGCTAGGTTGAAAGGACCCATTTTGAAAGGACCTGGTGACTCTTCACTGATAAAGGAGGTTCCTTCCGGACTGATAATTAAATTTTGACCTTCATTCAGTATGTGCTCTGCTTCTTGATAGAATTTAGCTCTAGCAACTTCTTTTGCAGTACTGTCGGCAAGATCTGAATCTGCAGTGTACACGCTCAAGTAACCAAGATTTTCATAGTAATCTTGATGCCCATACTCAAAGCTCTTTCCGTACCTAACTGTTCGCATTCCGGGATCATTATACTTTTTGTGCAGTATCATGCTACTGATGAAGTGGGAATCCAAGGTAAGTTGAAAGTGATTATTTAACGTGTATCTTGGATGATTTACTAAGTGGTTGTAGATAAAGATGTTTCCTCCTTCATCTGGAAGGTTTTCCATTCCTTCCATTTGATAGTTGATTAAATCAAAGACTTCTTGTGTCTTTTCTGCACAAATTTTTCGATTCTCTCCATGATTTTCGGGATCTCCATTAGCAACAGATATGTACACATCACTGACTTTTTCAAGAAACAGAATTTCCTTTTCCTCACCTTTCAATAAATCCAGAGAAATGGAAGAGAGATGTCTTTCCTGTTTTGTGCCCGATGCATGAAGCTCATGCAAGAGCTTAAAGGCGAGGTAATGAGTTGCAGTATTTTGAAGGAGATGGGAAATGCTATGTAGTGGTGAAGAGATGGGGATACGGGAAGCGTTGACTGAAAGCAACTGTTTGATGGAAATGTGGCTATGATTATCTAATAAATGTTCATACCAACTGTAGGAAAGTTGCAACTGATTTCCAATTAGCCATATTAAGGCTTTAAAAAACTCTATTCCCAAGGTTGCTTCCTCTTCGAAAGCTTCAATCAAGCTTTGGCGCGGAATCAGATAGACTGAAGATTTGAATTCTGTACTTGCACGACAGATAGAGTGCTGGTCAAACATGGATGACCAGCCAAAAATGTAGCCAGCGGTTGATATTGAGCGTAGGTTTAGAAATGCTTCTTTCTCCTGTCTACGAATGGAAACCTC
>JABSPG010000348.1 GCA_013214445.1 Ekhidna sp.
CCCATGCTCCTTTCGAAGGTGCTTGTTCAAAAGCATCCAGCTTTTCTCTGAATAACCGATCAATACTATTTTGATCCATTTGTAATCTTGTTTTCAAGTTCTTTGTCCATTTCAGCTAGTTTGGTTTGCAACCATTTTCTAGCTCTACTAAGTTGAGATTTCGAAGTGTTTTCACTTATATCTAACTGCTTCGAGATCTCCGCATGACTGTAACCCTCTATTGCGTACAGGTTAAATACAGTTCTATATCCTACAGGCAGTTCGCCTATCATTTTTAAAAGATCTGCCTGATCTAGCGTGTCTTCCATCACACTGAGATTAGGACTGTCATATACTTCCTCTATTTCGGTTTGTAATGACATGTTTCGGTTTTTTCGAATGTACATCAAGCAATCATTTACCACGATCCTCCTGACCCACCCTTCGAAACTTCCTTCACTTTTAAATTGATCCAACTTTTCAAAAACCTTTACGATACCACCAATCATCACATGCTCTGCTTCTTCACGGTCCTTGATGTATCTTAAGCAGACCCCTAACATCTTAGGAGCCAGTCGATCATACAACTTGCGCTGCTCTGAAGAGCGACCTTTACGGCAGCCTTCCAGTAATTCTTCTTCGGTTAGTGACTTATTTATTCGCAGCATTTTGTTGACCTTCATGGGGTAGATGCAGCTATTGCCACAATGGTTGCGTGGTGAATTTATTTAAAACAAAAAAAGCTGGCAAAAGCCAGCTCTTATGAATTTATGGTAGTTTGTTACCTAATGCTCTTCTGGAGAGTGATGTCTATTAAATCGATTTTGTCTTTTAAGCAGAAAACCCCACATACTTGTCCAAATGCTGTCAAATGCATGATGGAGTATGTTTTTTAGATTTAGCCAGTTATCTCTTTTCTTTTCCATGACGAGGGTGAGTTGAAGTAGTAGATTAATTCAAATCTACATTTTGTTACGTAAAAAAAAGAATCTCTGTTATGTTGAGTGTCGAATCACTAAATCTTCAAATCGTATTCTTGGAATAATTCAACTGCTTATAAAAAAAGAAGGCACTGAAAAATGTTCAGTACCTTCTGACTAAAGTATGAAGAGGAATACAATTTTAGGGGTTGCAAAGAGCAGCAAATTGTAAAAAAGGATGAAACCAGAGCATTGTAAAAAAGAAGATTTTTCCAGCCAATCAGGGTAGTTAGCTTTATCACTTGTTTATTATATAAGGACTAATCTAACAGGACTATGGTTGCGGGCGGTTTAATAATTGCGGGTGTTTTAGGTATCTGGTATATATTCAGATTCAAGCATAGAAAAGATGATGGTGTTGTTCCTGAGGATGATTCAGAACTAGCGTCTCTTTTTGATAAAGCAAATGCCTTGCTTGAAAGGGAGAAATATTTCTTGAACAAGAATCTTAAGCTGACTGATCTGGCAACAGAATTGTCATGTGGAGAACGAGATTTATCTAGGGCAATCAACAAATTCAGTAAGAGCAACTTTAATAAGTTTATCAACTCTTTCAGGATTAGATATTCCAAAGAGATTCTTTCAAATAGTAAGTTTGATCATTACACGATTGAAGCGATTGCAGAGGATTCTGGCTTCTCAAATAAAGTATCTTTTTACAATGCGTTCAAGTCCGAGATCGGAATGTCTCCAACGCAATTTCGAGCGCTAGAACAATCCCACTAGGAGATACCCCTTATTTTTTTTGTTGGATTGTAAAGAAGCACGATTTTTTACGTAAAGAATCACGATTCTTTACATATCTATCTGAATATCAATAGGTGAGTGCTTGTTGCAATACGTTTTGGTTAAAACAAAATTCACCAAAATGTACACTCAAAAAACTTATTTAAAGGACGATTTTGCGGTTGTTGATAGTGTCGTATCAATTAAGAAGAGAGAAACTGCAAGAAAAGTACTAGTTCCAGATAACATGGCAGAAATATTCATCCCAGTTTCGGGAAGGTGTCAGATTAAACCATTTGATTCGATCAGGCATACAACACTGCATCTGGATAGATCCTGTTTCCTTATGCCAAGGAGGAGAGGTGTCGAGTTGTTGTTAGATGAAGATGCCGAATGCTTGGTTATTAAAGTAAGCCCACTATTTGCTAGGGGAATTGCAGAAAGGTTAGATCAATTGGCTATTGGTATCTATGATCTTCGAGTTTCTGAATTTCCTCGTCGTGCGATTAATCGATTCTATTTAGAAGATGATCTGTGGGCGATCAATGAATGGGTGAGCAATGCCTTTTTTGAGGAGCTTGGACTATTTGAATATAATAGTACTATACTAGATTCCATAGATCAAATTAAACAGAGAAATGGCAATGTTTCAGTAAAGGAAATCTACAGCAGTTTGCAGGTAAGCAAGTCTAAACTGGAACAGCACTTCAATAGAGAGATAGGCTTGACTCCAAAGGAGTTTTGTATGATAGAGAAAATTAATTGCTTCATAAAACTCTATCTGGAAGGTAATGGTCATAGCTTAACGGAGCTCACCTATTTGTGCGGATACTACGATCAGTCTCACTTGATCAAAGACTTCAAGTATTTTCTTAATACAAGTCCCAAGAGATTTCTAAAAGCCTTGGAGGGAATGATAGTGAATTGATGACGGTAGCTATATTTCAAAAAGCAAAGGCTGTCTTATTAAGACAGCCTTTGTGATTTATATTCATATCTGAGCTAGAAGCTATATACGTGCTGTTCGATAGATACGAAGTTGAATGCCGGGAATGAAATGGTTACATCAACAACCAGTTCTCCGGTCTCATCATCCCAAGTTCCAGACCCAACAATGTTTCCATCTGGATCCCCAAAAGCAGGCGTAGACTGAGCAGGCACCTGCACACTACCGTCACACGGCACAAGGACAAATGTGGCAATAATTCCAGAATCCCAGAAATTATCGACCTGTATGGTGTTTGGTGCTGTTTCGATCGCATTAATAGCATAAGGTCCTACGGTCCCATTCTCAATCACAGAAGCCGAACCTACAAACCGGTCAAAGTCATACGGGCAGTCATCATCAAGGATAATGATGTCTTGCGAGGCACTCACCGGAGCACCTGCAAACATCCCTTCAGGTAATCCTGTGATCTCTAGTTGTATGGTCTTATTCGCATTTTGGGTGTCATTGGACACAGGCACAATGGAAAAAGAAGTGGCTGCTGTATCGGTTGGAAGTGCCACAACAAACGTAGATCCAGATACTGACTCTACACCTTCCAGATTGTAGTCAACGCCAATCTGCGCATCCCCGCCAGCCGTGAATGTGATGGAGGCTGCTTCATTGTTGTTGTAGTAAAACAAAGGCACATCAATCGATGCAGTAGCGGATCCAGTACCTTCAAAAACCTGTCCGTTATTCGATAGACGAGATTGCACGATACCGACATATCTGTAATCTGCTGATGGAAGATCCTTGAAATCCTCACGATCCTCGCATGCGATGGCAAACACGCTTACTATCGCAAGTAGAAATATATTTTTTAAAGTTTTCATAATTCAAATAGTTAAAGATTAATAACCAGGGTTCTGCTGTTCTGCCAAGGTGGGGTTGATAGCCACCTCAGTGGCAGGCAGTGGCCACAAGAACCTAAAATCTGCATAGGGGATGGCGCCTACACCAGTGGTTATATCTGTCGTACCAATGCTGTAGCTACTACCATTTACATCAGCAGACAACATTTTTGCAGGAATCCCACCTGTGCTAAAGTTTGGATCTACTGCATTTCGGTGGATGTCCTTCCATCTTAACCCTTCTGCCAAATACTCGATTCTTCGCTCATCCAGAATTCGCTGCACGAGGGTGTTCTGGACGACAATCTCACCATAAGAAGTCATGGCTCCAGAGATCGCTCGGTCTCTTATTGAATTTAACAAAGCAGAACCCCTAGCTGTATTGCCAGACCTTGCTTCAGCTTCTGCTAAATTGAGGATGACCTCTGCGTATCGTAGGATTGGAGAAAAGTCTGCATTATTGACATAGTCAAAGTACTTTCCAGTAAAAAGTCTTCCAGAAGCTCCAGGCTGTACCATAGGTGCTTGCCTTCTCAAGTCATCTGGATGCCAGAAGTTTTGGTTCCAAATGATCGGACTAATCGCTACCTCCCCACGTGCTCCCAATGAAGAAGAGCCGTACATGTTTGCCAGTGCTGAATTAACGTTCAGGTTGTCATTCTGACTCATATTCATAGAGAAGATATTCTCTGATGAAGTATTGTCACTAAATGGACCAAAAGGAGTGCTGGTCAACTGGTAGCCACCTCCGCTGAAAGGTGCTGCATCACTAACAATCTTATTCCCTTCTGCAATGACATTGTTATAATCTCCCATATGCAGGTAGGTTCTTGTTTTCAAGGCGATTGCAGCGCCACGTGTAGCCCGTGTAGTAGTCAATGTACCATTGGCTCGAGATTCAGGAAGGTTTGCTTCTGCAAAGTCTAAATCTTCGAGAATTTGATCATAGGTCTCTTGCACCGAAGATCTGCCTAACCCTTCGGCAAGTGCAACAGACTCTGGGCTGTTGTTGGCTGTAAGAACAATCGGTAAACCAAATGAAGATGGATCATCTCGGTAGGGCCTTGCAAAATGAATGACCATCTCTTGTAGCGTTAGGGCTCTCAAGAATCTAGCTTCACCTAAGTAAGCATTACCGTCTTCTTCGGATAACACACCGTTTTCAATGGCCGTTTCAACACCTACTAAAAATACATTCGCCAGATTGATAGTACGGTATCCATTCTCCCAGAAGTAACGGTTGTTTTCCGTAACTGAGGAATACGTGGCTCGATAGGTGAAATCATAGAAGGTATTGATCAATAACATATCCTCACCCCTCATGTCGCTTTGTTGAATGTGAGCAGCCCCAAAAATGTAGCCTCTATTATTTGCTTCATTGCCTCTGTAGAAGCCTGATTGAGCCGCATCATATACGCCATTC
>JABSPG010000349.1 GCA_013214445.1 Ekhidna sp.
TGCCCTGGAATACTTCTTTGATTCATTGAAAGAAGAGGTCAAGCCGAGACCAGAAGTTGTTCGGAATGCGGAGAAAAAAAGAACCGGTAGGAGACGAAGTAGCAAGACTTCTGGTAGCAATTTTTCTTTCGGTGGGTAGAGGGCGATGAATCCCCTAGCGCACTAGGGGTTTTCTCCTCCAATCAGCAGAGCTGAAAGTCGTATCAAATCCCGTGCGCCCTACGGGGTGTAAACTAAACCTTTAATAAAATGACAAAATCAAGTATAAATTTTCAAGGAGTAAAAGCAACTTCTGAACAGCATAATGAGAGAAGAGTATCCTTTTCGAAAGAGGGTAAAACAGATCAAAAATACCTCGATTATGTCCGCATCGATTTGAAAGGCAATAATGAGCATCAGGTTGACCAATCTATCTACAGCAGGACAAAAACTCTGAAAGAGACCTATCAAAATTTCACAGGCAGGAAACTCCCTTCTAATTCCAAATCAATCAGGGAAGGGGTCATGAATCTGCAAGAACATCATACCTTGGAGGACTGTGTGAAAGTGGCTGAGAGACTTAAAGCTGAACTAGGCGTGACTGTTTTTCAAATACATATCCATAGAGATGAAGGTAGGTGGATAGATCCCCGAAGAGAGAACATCACGATTACCACCAAAACCCCACACGTCCGGCCTCAGCCAAATGCGATATGGCTACCAAATTATCATGCTCACTTGGTTGCGGACTGGACAAATCCGAAAACCGGCAAAAGCCTTGATTTGAAATCGGATGACCTTAGGCGCATGCAGACAATCGTAGCTGAGGGACTTGATATGGAGAGAGGAAAAAGTTCAGATAAAAAGCATCTAGATGCGATCACATACAAAATCGAAGAAAGGAAGAAGGAACTAGAAATACTCTTAGAAAAAACCTATAAAGACCTTGAAGTGACTGAGAAGAATCTCCTTGGAAAAGATAAAGTCAACTTTGCCGCAAGCATCGATAAAGCAAAGCAACTGCTGGAAAATCAAAAGCTCCTAATTCTCAAGCTTCAAGATGAGATCAAAGCATTGAAGAAAGAAGTAGTGAACGGCAAAGAGGCGCTGAAGAAAATGAATGAGGTAAGACTAAAAGTACAGCGATCTTTTCAAGTGATTCTGCAGGCAAAGAAAGAAGGTGAGCATCCTGATCTTTCCCAATTTCTCAAAGAAATGGGCAGTCTATTTCTGGAAGAGTTGAACAAAGCCCACAAGCAGGTCCAAGCACAAAAGAAGAGGTCGCAGGATTTGGACAAGGGAAAGTCGAGGGACGACTAAATCTCGTAGCTATATCACTGACACAGCTCCTCACCAATACCACGTTATCTGGCAATTGCGTCCTTGCTTTTCACAAAACCACTTTCTACATTTACTAATATTTTTAGCAAAACATGGAATACACAATTAATCGATGCAAAAGTGATGGGGTCTACTTTCGACCCTGGGCGGAGCGTGTGATTGAATTGTGTGAAGGTGAGGGCTTGGTTCCTCCGGAGCATCGAGAGCTAGACAAGCTGTATAGAGAGGATTTCTACTATGAGGATGCGTTGCTTTATGCCCGTTTCAAGACCACTAAACTTGTCTGGATGGAGCTGCATGTCAAAAGTGAAAGCGGCGTTCACATCGAGCGTTTTAGAACCAGCTATCAAGCGAGAGACTTCTTTTTCAAGTTTCCGAAGTTGAGGGAGTATCTGGAGAAGTGATTGGGTATTAAATCAAGATTTTAAACATAAACATCATCAATATGCACAACGAAGTACTAGCAAAATATGAGGTATGGTTCCGTACCATGTATCAGACCATCACCAAGGAGATGGAGAAGATCGAAGGCTCATTTGAAGAGTATGAATGGCAGAGTCAAAACCTGGGTTTCATCTTGGATGAGGAAATGGAGGACAAGAACCTCGAAGACTACTTTGCACTGGAAACCGCCCAAGGACTATTGTATCAGGCGGCAGAACACTTGGAGCATATCATGAAGCGAAATCAATAATTATTTCAGGTAGATTTTTTCGGTAATTTCTGATTGCCAATACTCCTTTGTCTCAACATCTATAATGGTTAACCGTCCATTGGGATGACCGGCACCCGTGTCCAAGTTCCAAACGTTCAGCGCTCGCATAGGATCTTGGGCGCCAAGCTTTATAGTGGGTGTATGACCGATATAAATTTCCTTAAAACCAGATACTAAAGGGAGATCTATAAAATCCGCATTTTCAGAAAGTAGAGCTTCTTCCCATAGACTTCTATCCCAAAGACAGTGATCTTTCACCAGGTCAAACGCTGGACCTCAAGGATCTGTAAAGCCCCCATGAACATATATCCTATTATTGTCATCAACATGATACAGTATTTGCGATTCGAAAAAATTCTTGTGTTTCGACTTGTCAATACCACTGTCCTTGTAAGACTTAATCGTTTCCAGTCCGCCATTTGACAGCCAGACGGGATTTCTCCTATCCTCAGCAATCCATTCACTCGTCCAGAGGTCATGATTGCCTTTAATAGCTATCAGCCGAGGAATTGAAAGCAGAAGTTCCACCACTTCTGCCGTATCAGGTCCTCTATCTGAGACATCACCAAGCTGGATTAATACATCCTCTTGAGCGTCGAAAGAAGACTTCTTCAGACACTCTCTGAGCGCTTTGAGATTTCCATGAATGTCACCCATTACTAGTGTTCTACCCATCAGCCCATCTAGATTTCAAAGTATGCGCTATGATAGAATTTACTATGCTCATCCCAAGCGACATATCCTAGCTGATTCGTTAGACAGGTTGTGTTATGAATTGTGATTGGTTCATGGTTGACATGCGTATGTCCTGAAATGCAATGTGTGATATTGAATTTCTTAAACCAAAAGGACAGGTCAACATGAAAAGCGCTATTAAGTGTTCCATTGTGTTCAAATGGGTAGTTAGGCACATTGTGAGAGCTATAGGGGACATGATGAGTTACGAGGACTGCTGACTTCCCATCTAAGCTCTCCAATTCATTTTCGATATATGCCTTGCACAAGGTGTGGCACCTGTCATAATTTTTCGGATCAAAGTCCTTTTTTCCTACTTCATATTCAGACTGGTGAAAGTCATTAAAGCTTGCCTTGATTTCCCTTGAATGCCTAGGGTCCAGACGTGTAAATAGAGTTGAGAAGATGAATTTCGTTCCTTCGATATCTATAGACGTGTTATTTACCAGATGGACATTTGAGCGTATCTCTTTTAGAAAAGAAGGAAAGACCTCTGCTACAGGAAACGAATAAGCGTAAAATTCATGATTCCCACATATCATGTAGACCTGCTCATACTGTTTAGACCAATCGTCAAATATTTGAGAATTAAAATAACTATCCTGCAGGTAGGTGATATCTCCAGCCAGAATCAAAATGTCTCCCGTTTTCTCCAGTGGATGGAGATTGAGGTAGGAGCTGTTGTCCTTAAATTCCAGATGCAAGTCAGATGCGTATTGAATTCTCATATTTAGGAAGCTAGCTAAAAAACATCAAATAATATTAGGCCAAAATCAATTATAATGGCAGTTGAGATTATTTCCTAAATACTGATTCCTAGTTAGCAAAATTCAGTGATAGTTGATTTTTTATCGCCAAAAATCAGACTCCTTGCCTATGCTATGTCCAGCAAATGGCTTCTCTCCTAGTCGCTTTAGCCAAGCAACACCCCACACACCTTAAACACTCCTTGGTGCGACTTCCGTTTGCTCTGCGCTGAAGTAGTCTGTGTGAATGACTCAATTATTCATTGTGTCATTTAAAGAATACTTTCATGAGAAATCAGAGTGCTGATGAGATTTTTATCTATGTCTTATTATTAGCAGACAGGAATTACTACGTTGGTCAGACTATAGATCTAACCAGAAGATTCAGAAACCATCTTTCAAAATCACAAGGTGCAGAGTGGACCAGGCTCCATCGACCCATTCGTATCCTTAGACACTTCCGAACAGGGCTAAACGATCCAATTATGGCCATGAAGTACGAGAATGAATGCACACTTCAATGCATCAAAGAGTTCGGTTGGGAACGGGTGAGAGGTGGCGATTTTATTCATGTTGATCGGCAGCAGCATTTTTACCATTTATTATCTGATACTACTTTAGGGAATGAGCTATGCCCCATCCCTGTGGAAAATTGCATTGACATCTCACAATACCAGCGTTGTGTCTATACACTGAGGCTGGAGGGTGGGAAATACTTTGTGAGTACCACCAAGCATCTCAACAAAGCTATTGCAAGTGAGGCAGGAGCCTACGGATCTGAATGGACCCGCATATTCAAGTCCGAAGCACTTATAAAAGTAACCTCAGTTAATAGCGATCAGGACTTCAGGGAAGCTCACCTTACTGAATTGAAAGCTTCATTTCTGGAGTATGGCTTTGCAAATGTGAGGGGTGGGGAGTTTAGTCTTTTACATCAGGAATCACATAGAAGGATGGTTTTCGACAGGATTTCTATAGAATAATCGTATATTGATATTCATATTTTTTCAATGCCAAATCAATAAATTATTATTCTATGCCAGTTAATGTTTTTACTGCCGGAACTATCAGCAGCGATCCAATCATACGTATGCAAGAATACAAGTATACCGTGGAGCTGCGAATAAGATCATCAGAAAAGTCGAAAAGTCGTTTTGTGCCAAATCAAGAGCCCCGAAGTGAGGAGCATGTCCTGCGATTTAATGGAAATGATTTTCCTGAAGATGAGTTTGTGGAATGGGATAACGGAACCCCCATCAGCGTGACCGGCACCCTACAATACGATCCAGCCTTAAACAGCAAAGCCTTCATAAAAGTGGATGATTTTGAGGTGCAGGGTATGGTTTCTTGAAACGTCCGTTTTAGGAGTTATGCGCTATTAGGAAGAATTGCACTAAAAAAAGTTGAAATGGCTTGATTTTACCATA
>JABSPG010000035.1 GCA_013214445.1 Ekhidna sp.
CCACATTCAAGGTGGTACCATTGATATCGGTTTGAGGCGAAGCAATCGTGAGGTTGCCACCATTGATGTTGGTTGCTCCTGTGAGATCGATTGCATCGGTATTTTCATCGCCTAATTCAACGGCACCATTGAGCGTGGTAGCACCATCTGCATTGAGTGTCCCGACAGCAGCAACATTACCTGCATTATCAGCAGTGAAACTACCTGCGCCTACGTCCAGGCCTGATCCACCACTCACATCGAGTCCACTATTAGCATCAATGTTACCATCAAAATTTGCAGCTTCGTCCACATCAAGTGTCCCTCTAATATTCGTCGATGTACCAGCAGCAGCCAAGTCCGTCTGGCCAGCTACATCTAAAGTACCATTCAAATCAGTAGCGTTTAACACCTGCAGACCTCCATCGTTATCCAGATTGACCCAATTACTACCCGTCACTTCCAGATCTCCGTCCTCTGTGTCTATCTGTGTCTGGTCTAATTGAGTCAAACCATCTACATCCAGGTTATCCGGAGAAAAAGAACCTGATATATTCACATTCGTACCCTCCAAGTTGAGATCGCCGGCTGAGGTTACATTGATGTCACCACTGCTATTCGTCGTTAAGTCTATGTTATTGTCCGTCGCATCTAAATCAACATTACCCGTTCCCGATACCACAAAATCCCCATCAGCAGTATTTACTGTCAATTCATCTAAAGTCGTCGATCCATCTACATCAAAACTTGTAGAAACTACTGCACTGTTGAAAGTGGCAGCATCAGAGGTCCGGAGAGTAGTTGTATTAATATCCCCATCATTGGTGATCCCATTGGTAGTGGTGGCTCCATCAACGTCGAGATTTGTAGTGATGTTTGCATTGTTTGCAATATCCAGATTACCTCCAGTAACATTTACACCATTTTCAGCAGTCACTAGCCCTTCCTGATCGAAGATTACATTGCCCGAATCACCAGATAGAGTTAGACTATTTCCATTATTAGTGATGATTGTATTTTCATTTAGCTCACCCCCCAACCTAATGTTCCCGTCAGCTTCCTCTGTCAGTCCATTGTCTGCCGATACTGAGTTGTTGATAGCATCCCGTACAGCCTTCTCTGTCACCAACGATTGATCATTCCCATCACTGCGTATACTAGTCCTAATACTATCAACAGGATTCCCTGTTGCTTGGAATTGTAGACTTCCCCCTATCTGTGTGTTTCCTTCGATGGTAGCATTGCCAGTAGTGATAATATTCTGATTTCCAAATTCAGGAACTATTTTCGTTCCGTCGATTGCAGCATCAACATTTACATCATCATTTTGGATTGCTCCGTCCTGTATTTCAGATGTAGTAACCGCATCATTTGCAATTTCTTCACTGCCAACCGCATCAGAAACCAACTGAATGTCAATCAGTGAGCCTGTGTTTTGCACAGAAACATCACCTCCCGCAGGAAGGCCTTGAGCAATGTTTTCCACGCTACCGATATACAAGTTATCCTGATCAAGAGCAGAGGAGGTAAATGCAGATCTTGGAGTCCAGGTAGGCACTCCTTCGCTACTCACAGTCAAAACCGAATCATTATTTCCTTGTGTATCGATTTTTGCTATGGTAATTGTACCATTTGCAATGTCCTCGTTTAGTATGGATCCATCAACAATGTTAGCCGATCCAATCTCTATGGCCACTTCTGAAATTCCGGTAACTCTACCTTTCTGGTCAATGACTAGCTGTAAAACATTGAAAGCATCTGTCCCATACGTCCCAGCAACAATAGTGTTTAGATTTTCAAGCTTATTTCCAGTAACAGCCTCATCTTGTATTTTCTCACTTGTGATCGCTCCCGCAGCAACTTTAGCACTGGTTACTGACCCGTTATTGATCTTTTCAGTAGTAACTCCACTGTCTTGAATTTTTGGAGTTGTTACTGCCCCATCAGCAATTCTATTTTCCACTACAGCTCCCAGTTTGATCGTTGGATTAGGAAAGGCCCCCGTCAAATCCCCACCCGCAGTTTCAATATTTAGTATACCAAGCCCAGCTTTCCAAAGACCTTCTTTTCCATTCCACCAATAGAAACGGTTTAGGTCATTGTCAAAAACCATCAGCCCGTGATCATTGCGATCTAATGAGTTGGCCATAGAGACTCTCTGCCCTGTTGTCAGTCTGGGTACCAGAAACCCTTGATTATCATTGGGAGAAACAAGTTCCAAAACAGTGTTTGGATTAGGATTAGTAGTGTTGATACCAACAGATCCTTCCTGTCCGAAAATGAATGAGCAAGAAAGCAGGGAAACAGCAATCGCTGCATGTTTTACAAATCGCATAATTTGGGGTTATTTTAGTGACTGAGGCCTGTCAACGAAGAGCCGGTTTTACTTCATTTACAAGGTTAACAAAATAGGGCAGTGATTCTACTTCACTAACTAAATATAAAAATTATTTCAAGGACGTATAATTTCCAAAAAATCAAAGAGTTATGAGCTTATCTTTAGACGAAACTGAGTCTTTTGAGTTCAAAGTAGGATTTCTTTAAGGACAACATAGATTTTTTCGAGTAATTCGGATAATTAGATATTAGTTGATAACTTTACTTGCAAGTATGTTACGAATTCCAAAAGAGGGGACAACAGTCCCCTCTTTTTATTGATGTCAGTGTGGTAGAAGAAGAGATAAAAACATTAGTAAATGCCGCTATTGCAGAAGATGAAAGTCTATTTCTAGTAGATGTTATAGTCAAAGGGAATGTTGGAAATCAGAAAGTATTGATTTTTATCGACGGGGACAATGGATTGTCGATAGATCAATGCAGTCTGGTTAGTAGGGCTGTTGGTAATGAGATAGAGGATCAAGACTTAATGGAAGGAAAATATACACTGGAAGTATCTTCCCCAGGGCTTGATTTTCCAATTTCACTTCACAGACAGTATGTAAAGAATATAGGAAGAAATTTAGAGTTAGAGACTATTGCAGGAGAAAAGATTGAAGGAGAGTTAATTGAAGTTACTGAAAGTTCAATCTTGGTAAAGTCCAAAAGTGAGAGATCGTTTCTACTTGATGAAATAAAACAGTCGAAAGTAAAAGTATCATTCAAATAAAATGGAAGCTTCAATATTAATTGATTCGTTTGCAGATTTTGCCAGAGGCAAAAACATCGATCGTCCAACAATGATTAGAATCTTGGAAGATGTGTTCAGGACAATGATCAGAAAAAAGTTTGAGACAGATGATAATTTTGACATTGTAATAAATGCGGACAATGGAGATCTGGAAATTTGGAGATTTAGAGAAATTGTAGACGATAATTCTGAAGATATTTGGGATCATGATAAAATCAGTTTGACTGATGCTAGGAAGATTGAGCCTGATTTCGAAATAGGGGAGGAAGTTGCTGAGGAGATAAAGCTGGAAGATTTTGGAAGAAGAGCGGTAATGACTGCAAGGCAGACGCTCATCCAAAAAATCAAAGATTTGGAAAAGGACATTTTATTCCAAAAGTACAAAGACCTAGTTGGAGAGATCATCCAGGGAGAGGTTTACCAAATTCTCAGTAGAGAAGTTCTTTTGACCGATGGAGAGGGTAATGAACTGACCATTCCAAAAGTTGAGCAAATACCGAAAGACAGGTACAGAAAAGGGGATGCTGTTCGTGCCATCGTCCATAGAGCAGAAATGGTTAACGGAAACCCAAAGATTATTTTATCACGGACGTCACCGGTATTTTTGGAGCGTCTCTTCGAAGCTGAAGTTCCTGAGGTTTATGACGGTTTGATTACGATGAAGAACGTAGTTCGTGAACCAGGCGAGCGAGCCAAGGTAGCAGTAGAATCTTATGATGACAGAATTGATCCAGTAGGAGCTTGTGTAGGAATGAAAGGTTCTCGTATCCACTCAATCGTCCGTGAATTGCAAAATGAAAATATTGATGTAATCAATTTCACAGACAATTTGGAGCTTTATCTTGCTAGAGCACTGAGCCCTGCTAAGATTACAAGCATGAAAATTAGCGATGAAAAAGACCGTGTTTCCGTCTATCTAAAGCCGGATCAGGTATCTTTAGCTATTGGAAAGGGTGGTCAAAACATTAAGCTCGCTAGTAAATTAGTTGGGATGGAAATTGACGTGTTCCGGGAATTGGATGAAAGTTCAGAGGAAGATGTTGATTTAGACGAATTTACTGATGAATTGGAGGACTGGGTGATTGATGAGTTGAAACGAGTTGGATTAGATACCGCTAAGAGTGTTTTGAAGCTCAGCACTGATGATTTAATAAGAAGAACAGATTTAGAAGAAGAAACTGTGCATGAAGTAACGCGAGTTCTAAGTCAAGAATTCGAATAAGCTTTAATTTTGTATACGTATATATGGCAGAATACAGATTAAGTCAAGTAGCTAGAAAGCTAAACGTAGGTAAGAATACAATCCTGGAGTTTTTAAAGGATAAGGGTCACAAAGTAGATTCAAATCCCAATTCGAAAATTCCTCAGGATCAGTATGATATGCTTGCTCGTGAGTTTGCTGATTCTGCTCATGATAAGGAAGAAGCCTCTGAATTAACCATCGGAGGTAAGACGGACAACCTTGTTATTGATGCAGAAAAGGGAGTGACTGAGCATAAAAAAGAGGATGAACGTATACTTATTAAGGATAACGTAGCTTCTGAAGTTCAGCCAGAGAAGATCTCAGCAAGGACTAAATTGGATGGTCCTAAAGTTGTCGGAAAGATAGACCTTGGTAAGAAAAAGAAAGAAGAGCTTAATACAGAGCAGGTCAAGGAAGAAGAAACAAAGAGTGAGGTTGTACAAGAAAATGTTGTAGAAACTCCTCCTGAAACTGTAGTAGAAAAGAAAGAGGCACCTGTTGAGCCTGAAAAGAAGGCTGAGGAAGAAACACCAAAGCCTGCACCAGTAGTCAAAAAAGAAGAACCCAAAAAGGAGCCTGAGGAACCTAAGAAGGAAGTCATAAAAGCAAAAGCGGATTCACTCAGAGGTTTGAAAGTTCTAGATAAAATAGAATTGCCAAAAGACAAGCCTAAGCCTGTCGCTTCTTCAGACTCAAAACAAGATAGAAAGAAGAGGCCAAGAAAAAGAATTCAATCTGGAGGCGGCCCACCACAGCGAGGTGGAAGAGGGGACAATAATCGTGGGCCTAGGACTCAGACGGGTAGAAAAACAGAAGAACTTTCCGATAAGGAAATTCAGGATAAAATCAAGGCCACCTTGGCGAAACTATCTGGTGGAAGCGGAAAAGGAGGATCACAAAGATCTAAATACAGGAAGGATAAACGTTCAGCAAAAGCTGAAGCTGAGGAAGAGAGACAGCTTCAAGCTGAAGAAGCATCAAAAACACTAAACGTAACAGAGTACATTTCTGCGAATGATTTAGCTTCATTGATGGATGTTACTGCAAATGATGTTATTTCAGCATGTATGTCTTTGGGCATGTTTGTCTCAATTAACCAGCGGTTAGATGCTGAAACCATTACCGTCATTGCGGATGAATTTGGTTTTGAAGTAGACTTTACCGAAGCAAAAGAAGAGACCGATATTTTTGAAGAGCAAGATGACGAGGGTTCACTTTCTGAGAGAGCTCCCATCGTAACGATCATGGGACATGTTGATCATGGAAAGACCTCTTTGCTCGATTATATTCGTGACTCAAAAGTGACGGAGGGAGAAGCTGGAGGAATTACTCAGCATATTGGAGCCTACGATGTAATGACTGAAAGTGGAAAGCGAGTGGCGTTTTTGGATACCCCTGGTCATGAAGCATTTACAGCGATGAGAGCTCGAGGTGCTAAGATCACGGATGTTGCAATCATTGTGGTAGCAGCCGATGACTCAGTGATGCCTCAGACGAAAGAAGCAATCAATCATGCTCAGGTTGCTGGTGTTCCAATCGTTATTGCAATTAACAAGGTAGATAAGCCAAACGCCAATCCTGACAAGATAAAAGAGGATCTCTCACAAATAAACATTCTAGTTGAAGATTGGGGAGGAAAATATCAATGCCAACATGTTTCAGCAAAAACAGGTGAAGGGATTGATGAGCTCTTAGACAAGGTGCTCTTGGAAGCAGAGATATTAGAATTGAAAGCGAATGCTGAAAAACCAGCTGTAGGATCTGTTGTAGAAGCGTCGCTTGACAAAGGGAGAGGATATGTCTCTACTATCATGGTGCAAGCCGGTACTTTGAGGGTTGGTGATGTTTTGTTAGCTGGACCGTATTTCGGAAAAGTGAAGGCTATGTTTGATCATAGAGGACAAAAGGTGCAGGAAGCAGGCCCTTCAACACCCGTTCTTATGCTAGGATTAGACGGTGCTCCCCAAGCAGGTGACAAGTTCAATGTGATGGAGAGTGATAGAGAAGCAAGGGAAGTAGCAAACAAGAGAGAACAAATTCTTAGAGAGCAGTCCATTCGAACTAAGAAACACATCACGCTAGATGAGATAGGCAGAAGACTTGCCATAGGTAGCTTCAAGGAACTGAATGTTATCGTAAAAGGTGACGTTGATGGATCAATAGAAGCACTTGCGGATTCACTCCTCAAGTTGTCTACGGAAGAAGTGCAGGTAAACATTCTTCATAAAGCCGTTGGACAAATTTCCGAGTCAGATGTGTTGTTGGCATCTGCTTCAGATGCAGTAATTGTAGGTTTCCAGGTTCGTCCTTCGGGTGGAGCAAGAAGGCTTGCTGAAAGTGAGGAGATCGAGATTAGGCTGTACTCTATCATCTACGATGCAATAAACGACGTGAAAGATGCAATGGAGGGAATGCTAGAGCCTACTAGTGAGGAGGTTATTACAGGAAACATTGAAGTAAGAGATGTATTTAAGATCTCCAAAGTCGGTACTGTAGCTGGGTGCTACGTGACAGATGGAATTGTAAAGAGATCGAATCAGGTCCGTTTGATACGAGATGGTATTGTTGTCTATACAGGTGAGATCAATCAATTAAAGAGATTCAAAGAGGATGTTTCAGAAGTAAAGAATGGATATGAGTGCGGGTTGAGTATCAAAAACTTTAACGATATAAAAGTTGGTGATATCATCGAAGGGTTTGAAGTGAAAGAAGTGAAGAGGACGCTGTAGATAAGGAACTAACAATCCAGCACCTTTGCCTTGCTCTAAAGTAGTTTTTCACATCATCTATGAAACAAATGACTTGATGATATCTAGTTTAATGAGTTGAAGATTCCTGTTTCACCTTTCATATTGCCTAGTTGGGAATGTTTTTAAGAATCACGATATAATCATATTCAGCACCTTTAATTTAATGATAATGATTAAGGTGCTCTATCTCATTAAATCATTGAAGTTTCACAAACCTTATGATGGTGTTTCTTCCTTACTAATTGAACTGGAAGTACTGTAAATCCTCATCGCGTCTTCCCCTAAAAATAAGGTAGTTTAGATTTGTGTCAACTTGGGATCTTATGCTGTATCTATAGCGGGCTTCTTGACGAGTTGATTGAATTTTTTTGCTTCATTATGGCCGTCTTTCTGCTTTAGCTGATACTGCGCTCGCATGATTCAACTGTCATAAAGCTCTTTCTTATTCTCTTTGGTTCACTATTAGCAAGCTCTGTTCTATCCCAATGAAGTTGGATTTATGTTAGCAATAATGAGACGAAACAATAAGGAAAAAGCATTTACGCGAGCAAAAGTTTTTCGAACCATCAAACCCAAAAAATTGTCCTTATTCCTGATCAAAAAGACATAAATTCAACGAAAAAAGCAGGCCTTTTCAGACCTGCTTTTCCATATAAGTTGCGGTTAAATAACTAGCTATCGTATAATGATTCTTCGATAGTCTACTCTTCCCAGGTATTGGATAGACATAAGATAGTTCCCTTTGACCGTCTCAGATTCAAAGTCAAAATGATGTTCCACTCTGCCACTTGGGTCTACATCCAATACATAGCCTGCTACCTCTTTACCTTCCATCGATATCAGGGAGATCGTCACTTTTTCTCCAGGAACCAATCGTACAAATGATAAATCTAACCCTTTCTGTAGAGTAGTCGGGTTCGGATACAGCGTAAACTCCGGTTCTTCACCCACGCCGTTAGACACATCAACTTTGATGATATGACTGTAAGTAAACGTGCCATCAAAATCCGTCTGCTTCAAGCGGTAGAATGACTCACCAGCATACGGGCGAACATCTAAATAACTATACCTGCGCTCATCCGTCGTGTTTCCTGCACCAGCTATCTCCGTTAATTCAGTGAACGCTACGCCATCTAAGGATCGCTCAATCGTGAAGTAATCATTGTCTGTCTCTGTAACAGTGGCCCAATTCAACTGAATGTTGCCCTTCTCATCTGGAGCAGCTTCAAAGAATAACAACTCGATCGGTAGTGGTGTCCCTCCTTCTTCTACACCCGCGGTTCCACTTGAGAAGCTTGTCAGGTTTCTCCAGGTAACCTGGTTGGCACCTGCATTAACACTAAAGTCAGGGAAGACCGTAATGTCATCTACTCGAGCTCCTTCAAACTTGATCGGCTCCAACGAACCTTCAGCACCGCCGGTTATATCTGCATCCGTGTAGGTAAAAATCCAGTTGTAGTCGATAGCCGACACATCAATATCGTTGAATACCCAGTACCTCGTAATGTGACTGAATGAAGTGGATACCTCTGGGAACTTACTGTCTCTTAGGTTGATACTGATCGCCGGGGTACCTCCCGTCACCGAATTGATCACAAACGATGATGGACTGTAGTCGTCACTATCACCAATCGGTAGGTTATAGGTCTGACCAGCAGCAATATTGAAGAACAATAAGCCAGCACCATCCACCTGTAGGTAACTCGAAGTACTACCATTCAAGTGGTCTGCTTCCGTATTTTCAAAATTGAGATCATTAGAGCCAAGATTAACGACACCCATGTTTAGGCCCAGTGAATCCGCAATGGTGACCGTGCTGCTTAGGCTTACTGAGCCTCCTGACTTATCCACTGAGACCCTAAAGAAGTTTTCACCTCCTGCGCCTGTCGCCTGAATGGATTGATTTGCCGATCCATCGAACACTACCAAACCAGTGCCCGAAGTAAAGGTTCCTTGATTCGTCCAATTACCTCCCAGATAGATGTCATTATTCACAGCATCTAATTCGACTGAATTATCCTCGATCCGTAAGTCTCCAGAAACCACAATACTATCTAGCATGAACTTCCTACCCGATGAGCTAAATGTGACATCCTCATAAGATAAACACGTCACACACTGATCTCCTGCTCGTGAATACTCTACTTCACCCGGACTAGCGTTTACACGCCCGGTTCCATTCAGAGTGATACAGTTTTGATCTAGCACGAGTTTAAAGCCATTCAGATATAGAACTCCTCCCGTTTCAACAGTGACACTACCCACCGTAATGTCTTGCGATAAGTAAACACTATCTGTCCCCGCAACGAACACATCGTCTCCACTGCCCGGTATCGTACCTGTAACCCAGGAATTGACATCACTGAAATTCAGCACTCCACCACCATCAGAAACATTTCTTACTGCTCCCAAGGTTAATACATCATTATCATTCAAAACAACTCCATTTGCCTCATAGGTGCTTCCCGAAACCAAACTCAACGAATACAACCTATCGACATCTGCATCAAAATCTCCTGTGGAACTCACCAATAAGGTCAATGTAGGAAAACCTGAACGTGTGGCTGTGGTATCAAAAGCAGATAGATCTAGCTCTACCGTAACAGCGCCTGGGGTTTGATCTACATCGAACCGCCATTCTCTTCTCAACCTAATGACTCCTGTATTGCTGGTAGCATCCCAATCGTCCGTGGTACCATTGTTATGACCAAACAACATGAAATCTCCATCATCTGATGTATCCACTGAGGATAAACTATTCGCATTCTTGATTGTCAACTGATTTGCTGAAGTTGCCTCTAAATGAAGCGAAGTAGCATTATCTCGGCCAATACCCGCTACATCCGCAGTAAAGCCTGGGTTGTCATACAGATCGTTTGATACCCCAATAGCATAACGCTCACCAAGATAATTTTCCACGATTTTTCGCTGAGCTGTATTCAATGTCGAATTATAGAATATCACCTCCGCAAGGTCTCCGTTAAAGTGATTCGCACCTCCTGTAGAGGAGCCAATAAATGAGTTTGCTACAATATCAGACGAAGAATAGGTAGAAGTATTATCATCAACCCCGTTTACTCGCATCACTGCATTATTAGTGCCTGACTGTAAGGAGTATTGGAATATGTTGGCAGTGGTGCCAGTAAACTCCGTACCTTGATTCCCTGCTCCGTCGGTATAGCCAAATCCTAATTCATGGCCTAACACCAGATCTCCTTGTGTAGCAAATATCTCCTGTGCACTCGTGCTGGAAGTTTCATATACCAGATATACATCATAATCGCTATTGCCATTCGTAAACGCATTGATATCGAACGCATCGGTACTTCCATCAAAGGCCACCGTGGGCTGGCCATTAAAGTTCCCATTACTGGCCGTCAAGGTCGGAGTATTGATGGCTACCGCATCGTGGTTGTTGCGTGAAGTGTCTAGCCAGTTGGTACTTCCGTCATAGTAATCTGCCCGCAACCAAAGAATATTGTTTGTGTTGTCTCCAACACCTCCCGGACCCGTTCCTCCAAGGTTATCATTATCTAAAATGGTGTAATCAAAAGTTGTATTTGTACCAAGTGTGGCGTTGCTTGGTCCGGCTAAAGTAACCGTTACCACTTCTCCGGGCTCTTGCAGTCCATCATCATTGATCGTCAATAGGATGGCTCTCTCCGTCTCTCCCGGATCAAAGGTGATGGAACCATCGGTTAGATCAAAATCTGATCCTTGCGTCGCGTTCGTACTTGATACCGAATAATTCACCGTGGTAGTCGCACCTGATGCTGCGTTTAGTTCTACGTCTATCTGTACCGGTGAAACGGATTCCTGACCAAATGACGAGGTATTTGCAAACTGCACTTCGGGTTGGGTATCGTTATCCGTAATGGTAACTGTGATCTCATTATCATCACCAATGTTGGCATTTCCTCCCGTGATTCTGAGTACAACTGTTTCATTCGTCTCAAAATCCATATCATCAATTAATTGAAGGTCAAAGGCAACTGTAGACTGGGTATTGGGAACAAAAAGCGTATCTGCCACAAATACGCCTACTCCTGTCGTGTCATAGTCGGTTTCAAAAGTGGCAGTACTACCGGATTGAATACTTACAAAGGCATAAAGCGAACCATCACTCACGTATGGTGTAGTTCCATCCAATTCAAAAAGACCCAACTCTATCGTTTGGTCTACCCCTGCGTCCTCAGCCACACTGAAGCTGGCTGTATTAAATTGTACAAGTCGATCTGCATCATTGTCATTGATCGTATAAGTATGCACCACATTGGTTCCTAGTGACACATTGCTGGATGGGTTTGCAAGGGTGATCTCGATGGTCTCTGAGCCCTCGACTAACGCATCATTGATAATACCTAGGTCAATGTCAGCCACCAGATTGCCTGGAGCTATGATCAGTGTTCCATCGCTCAGCAGGTAATCAACGTTTGCTCCTGTAGCGGTACCTCCTGTAGCCTCATATCCAACCGTCACATTTTCATCCCTGGTGAAGTTCAACGAAACCTCAATCTTAGGACTACTGAAAGATTCGGTACTGTCTGAAGCTACTAATGTAAATTCAATCACAGGCTTCAGTACCCCTATCGTAACATAATCACCTACATTGATAGCGACCTGATCGGTTACATACAAACCTGAGGTCGGTGAGAAATCTAGTTGGTAGATAGCTGCTCCATTACTGAAGTCACCATCGCTATCTACATAAATCGCATATTGGGTGAAGCCATTCTCTGGAGTAGGCAATTGAGAAACGTCTACCCGGAAGCTGAAAGCTCCAGGGTCACCAACCAGATCAACCCTCCACTCACGTTGGATCCTTCTAACATTAGATCCGGACAAGGGCGCTTCAAAGGTCGTCCACGTAGACTTTGCCCCATTGTCATGACCCATGAATACAAATTCCGCCGTATCAAGATCTACCGGGTTACTGATCAGCAGTAGGCTATCGGACATGGCTTCTAAATGTTGGCCCGCTGAAGCGGCACTACCGATACCCACCACATCATAGAAGAATATACCTTCGTAATCGTAGAGGTCATTGGCAATCGTTAAGCCGTACTTAGCCGCCAGGTAGTTTTCTACAATAACTCGTTGGGCAAGGTTGATCGGATTGTTGTACACAATAACTTCTGAGATGTTGCCTACAAAATCGCTTGCAGCTTGACTTGCACCATCATAACGGTTACCAATGGCGAAGTTGTTGGCAATGGACATGGCACTAAATCCACTATTAGCAAAAACAGACGCCCCATCACGGAATATCTCCGCTGTATTCGTCTCCAGGGCATCAAATTGCCAGGTCGTTAAATTGGCAGCTGTCGTAAAGTTGCCCACAGCCTGAGGCGTACCATTGAAGGTATATAAGCCTGTATTCGCCAGGTTCAAACTAAAGTCGCCATTACCCGAAGTATTCGTCTCTAGCAGGTAGCTGCCACTGGATTGACTGGCCACCGTCAGCATCGTGTAGTTGGAAAGGGAATTACTAAAACCATCAGGGGCTTCCAATCCGAATTGTGCATTACTGATCGATACAGAAGGGTAGATCCCGCTTAGGGCATCTACTTCCCAAACGGGTTGCTCCGCCTCGGTACCACTGGTAGCAGTAAATACATAATCATTCCCTGAATTGTCTTTCCAGGTAGGAACAGCATCCAGATCAGCAGGGCCTGTCACGCCTCTTCCATTCACATTGTATGCATCCAGCCACAATAAGTTATTCTCTCGATTACCAACACCGCCAGGTCCATAGAAACCGGCCAAGGCATCATTGTCGGCAATAGTGACCACTACGGTATCACTCAGATCTGTAGTCACATTCGTCCCAGATATACCAATGGTAATGGTCTCGTTGGACTCCTCAATGTCATCGTCTGTAAGCGCAATATTGATCGTCGCAAATTCACTACCCGCTGCAATGGTCAACGATCCATCCGTCAACGAATAATCAGTACCTCCTCCCGTGGCGGTACTCTTGGTGCCATCTACTGCATAATCCACCACGATATCTTGTCCTGCCAGATTATCTATTTCAACCACCAATGAAGCAATCCTCGCTCCTTCATCTATGGTGATCTCTGTATCCTGGAAGGTGGCAACTACATCGGTATCATTATCCTCAATCAAGTAGACCAACTCGGTGGTATCACCTAAACCGGAATTGGTAGATCCCGACAATGCAAATACAATGCTCTCTGTCGCCTCAAACAATACATCGTCAATGATGCGCACCAACAAACTATCGCTGGTTTCGTTTGGCTGAATCTTGATCGTATCAGTAGCGAACGTGAAATCAGGCGCTGGACTTGCCTCGGCTGTTCCTCCCGTGATGTTCATCAGCACGGTCGTCTCGTTGCTGGCATCCACAGGATCTACTTGCACCACCAAATAAACCGAATCCACAGATTCTGCATTGGTGATGGTGTCAACAGCAAATTGTACTTTTCTAAAGTTGTCGTCATCATTAATGGTGTAGGTATAAACCGAATCTACCCCCAGGTCTACGCCTGCAGGAGGATTCCTTAACGCAATAACAATTGTTTCGTCACTCTCAAGGTCAGCATCATTGATAATACCTAGTGGAAGATTAGCCACAGTCTGACCAGCGAAAAAAGTGACCGTTCCACTAGCATCCAAGGCATAATCAACATTACCGCCGGTAGCAGTACCGTCCTTGATCACATAATCCAATGTGATTGGATCAGTGGACTCCAAGCTTAGGTTGACTTGTACGTTTGTTGCTTGATCCTCAAAATCATTGTCTGCCACTACTGCGAATGAAACTGTCCTGGTAATGATTCCAATGGTGAAATAGTCCCCAGAATTAAGTGCGATATCTGAGGCCTTATATTCATTGTCAACCAAAGTAGTGGAAACAATTGATGCCCCTGAGGTGAAATCTCCGTCCGTATCAACGATGATCACATAGTCCTCATTACCAACGATCTTACTCGGAAGCAGAGTCGTGTCAATAGCTATCGTAACAGTACCAGGTGTACCCGTCGTATCAACTCGCCACTCACGCTCCGTTCTCAGTACTCCATTTACAGGTATTTCAGTAGAAGACCATGCACCTACATCCCCATTATCATGGCCAAACAATACGTAATCACCATC
>JABSPG010000350.1 GCA_013214445.1 Ekhidna sp.
GATGTTTTTCGTTACAATATGAAGAACAATACTGAATTAGGAGTGCTAGCCAAATCTTTTATTGAGAAAGGACAGCCAGGGAAAGTTATCGTAGTTGGCGATGGAGACATCATTAGAAATGATATTGATCCGGAGACAGAGGAGCCTTTGGGATTGGGTGTAGAACCTTTTACAAAAGCCACATATGCAAATGAAGATTTCATTTTGAATATTCTTGATTATATGGTTGATGAGAACGGCCTAATTGATGCCAGATCTAGAGAAGTGAAAATAAGACCTTTAGATCGGGTGAAAGTCCAGAATGAACGAACCAATATGCAGTTTCTGAATTTAGCACTCCCAGTAATCTTAGTATTAATTGTTGGTGGGTTAAAGTGGTTTCTAAGGAAAAAGAAATATGCTAGATAGATGAGTAAGACTTATACTTATACCATTCTCATCGCAGTGTTACTTTTGCTTAACCTGTGGATTTTTTTTGATAATAGTTCCACCATTTCAGATGAAAGTGTGACCTACTTTGGTCATGTAGATTTGGAAGAGGTAAGAAGCTTGAAATTTGATCTTGAGTCAAATGATGTTGAGCTGAGGCGAGAGTCAGATGGTTGGATGCTGAATGAATCATTCAGAGCCGATCAAGGATTTATGAATTCATTATTGTCAATTCTGAAACGCGTAGAAATAGGAAGAACGATCGATGATTGGAATCAATCTGTCGTTGGTGAAGTGGTGATTGAGATCATTGATCAGGAACAAATTCGATTACAATTAGCAACGAATGCAACTGGAACTAAGACTTACTTTGTAAACGAAGGCGTGGCTAGTGAAGTCGCCGTTCCCGGATATCGCGATAACGTGATCGATCTTTTTACACTGCACCCTGATCAGTGGAGGGATCGAGTGGTATTTGATGGGAATTGGAGGACTATTCAGCAGGTTCACGTCTCTTTTGCAGGGAGTGAACCTTCTTTCAATGTGCGGTTTGATGATAAGTTTTTTCTGATCAATGGCGAATCTCCATCTGACAGTACTGCTGTTATCAACTACTTAAATCAGTTTGAGTATTTTCAGGCCAATGAAATGATTTCATCTGGTAGGTTTACAAACTTCGATTCTTTGAGTCAGACAGAGCCATTTGCAACAGTTACCATTGATGACATTAAGGGAGAAAAACCTGTCGGTTTTGATGTCTTTCCTGCACTCAATGGTCAAGGATTCCATCTGTTAATGAAGAATCAATCCGAGCTGATGGTATTAGATGCCGGTCGTGTTGCTAGAATGCTCCAGAAGCCGTGAGACATTGCAGCTTTTGAAGCAAATCAATCGGAATAATTCTCACAAATTGTACTTAAATTTGCGTCCCAATTTTGGTATTCTAAGTGACTAAAAATTAGAATAGTATGAAAATCTTAGTGATATCTAAAAAGATTTGTTTCTGATTCTTTCAGGTATCTTGAGAATTTCAGCTGTCAATTAAAAACACAAAACATACATGAAGTTTATAGTATCATCTTCTTATCTGCTAAAGCAACTTTCTGCCATCAATGGTGTAATCACAACAAATCCAGTTGTGCCAATATTGGAGAATTTTCTTTTTGAAATCAATGACGGAAACCTGACTGTGACCGCTTCTGATTTGCAGACTAGTATGATTACCGAACTTCAAGTGGAAGCAAAGGAGGATGGGAGCATCGCAATACCTGCGAAGATTCTATTGGAGACACTTAGAAACCTTCCAGAGCAGCCAGTGACGTTTTCCATAGATAGCAATACTTACAGCATTGAAATCAACTCCGACAATGGTAGATACAAGCTTGCTGGAGAAAACGCTACTGACTTTCCAAAGATACCTACAGTTTCAGATGGCTATTCCGTCAATATGTCCTCTGAGGTCCTAGCGAGGGCTATCAACAATACTATTTTCGCTACCTCGAATGATGAGTTAAGACCAGCGATGACGGGCGTTTATGTTAAGCTAGACGAGACGAATACCACATTTGTGGCTACAGATAGTCATCGCCTCATCAGGTATCGTCGGGTGGATGTAGCTGCAGATATGGGACATTCCATGATTATCCCAAGGAAAGCTTTGACCTTGCTTAAATCAACACTTCCTGCGGAATTGACAAATGTGAACGTGGAGTTTAATGCTTCGAATGCTTTTTTCAATTTCAATCAAGTGAAAATGATTTGTCGATTGATCGATGAGCGATTTCCTGATTATGAAAACGTTATTCCGCTTGACAACAACAACACTGTAGTTGTTAAGAAAGGAGATCTACTGAGCTCTTTGAAACGAATCGCGATCTACGCTAACAAAACAACTCACCAAGTACGTCTTAAGATCACAGGAAGTGAGCTAATGATTTCTGCTGAGGATTTGGATTTCTCCAATGAGGCGAATGAGCGCCTTTCCTGCGAACATGATGGAGAAGATTTGGAGATCGGATTCAACGCCAAGTTTTTGGTAGAAATGCTTGGCAATATGGATTCTGATGAGATTACCTTAAAGCTTAGCGCACCAAATAAGGCGGGAATAATTACTCCCAACGAAAAGGATGAAGAAGAAGACATCTTAATGTTGGTGATGCCTGTGATGCTAAATAATCAGGTATAAGCCGAGGAGTAGAGAAAATTACTTAGAAAGTGACATTGAAGAATGTCACTTTTTTTGTTTCAATTCAAAAAGTCTCATGATAGAGATACAAAAGATAATTCCTGAGGCTGCAGCTAGCTTGATGTTTACAATAGGCTGAGATATGAAGAGCAGAATTACTATGGCCAGCAATGAAAATATGCCTACATAGAATATTGCATTTTCTCTCTTCGTTGATGAGAGATTACCAGAGCTATTTAGTGTTGTAGTAGAGTGTTGTGATTCCTTTTCTATTTTGTTTTGAAAATCTTTCATCTCTGTATATGTTTCTACAAAGATGACTGGAAAGAATCATTAATTTTTATTTATGTTTCTTATGATATGTATAAGTGGATTTGCTATTCGCCTCTTCTAAGGTCATCTAATGTGTGCTTGATTCGCTTGACCTTCCTACCGTAAACCAGATAGATTAGTAAATGGAATAGAAGGCCTACCGCGACAAGCAGCGCTGATGAAATTGCAATCACAATTACCCATTCTTTTGTGGTGGAAAGAATAGCTAAATCCTCTTTGTTTTCTTCAGCAAAAAGTCCTGCTATAAACCCAGCAATCAATGCTATCCATATTAGTACTTTGTAGTGGAGAAGGTAGAATCGAAGATAATTGTAGATCTTCTGTAGGTTGTTAAGTACGTCTTTGTGGTATTGAAAAGATCTTATTTGCCTAATTAAGAATTGATAATAGAAAAGGTACCCAATACAGAATAGGCCACAAAATCCATAAACCCAGAAACTATATCCCATCTGTGCAAGGGAGTAGATGGTAAATGGAGCAAATAAGATTGTTAGCCAGAATTCTACGGTTAGTATTATTCTGATCCACTCGAGAGATGATCTTTTCGCTTTTTCTGCAAAGCGTTGTTGAACTTGAGAGAAGTCAGACTTTTCCTTACTTTTCTTCCAGAGCGTTTTTATGTCTATTTCTTCAGCCATTAATAATCTCCTTCAGTTTTTCTTTCAACCTGTTGACTTTTACACCTACGTTGCTGACCGTGATACCTAAAATTTCACTCATTTCCTTGTAGCTTTTGTCTTCTAGATAGAGCAGCACGATTGCCCGATCAGATTCCTTCAGCTTTTTTATGCCACTGTACAGCTTGTCAATTTGTTCCTTTTCATAATCGTTTTCTTCAGCAAAGTCATTTTTCCATTCCAATGGAACAGTATCTATCTTCTTTTTCATTCTTTTAGAATGAGAAAGACATACATTCAGTGCGACTCTATACACCCATGTAGATAGTTGAGAATTGCCCTTGAAAGATTTATGTGACCTCCACAGCTGGAGGGAAACCTCCTGAATCAGATCTTTCAAAGTCTCTTCATCACGTGCATATGCCCTACTTATATGCATGATTAAGGGCATATTTTCTTCTACATAAGATTTAAAGAAATCTTCTGACACGTATACAAATTGTTAGTAACCAGAAAGCCTGATTTATTTCAATCAGGTCATTATTTTTTTTTGGCAGCCGCTTTTCGACCCCCTCTACCTTTCTTTTCAGGAGCCTTTTCTGCCAATTCTTTGCATTGTTCAAAGGTCAATTCTTCTGGGACCAGATCTTTTGGGATCTTGACATTTTTCTTTCCGAACTTTATGTAAGGACCCCAACGTCCATTCAGCACTGCCACGGACTCATCCTCATCAAATGTCTTGATGTATTTGTTGGCATCTGCTTCTCGTTTGTCCAGGATTAGCTGAACAGCTTCGTCTTCGGTAATTGTTAGCGGATCTTGTTCTTTCTTAATGGAAACAAATTTTCCATCGTGCCGAATATAGGGCCCAAAGCGTCCTACTGCAGCTACCATCGGTTTGTCTTCAAAAATTCCTACTTCTCTTGGCAATTTGAACAACTCTAATGCTTCTTCAAGTGTGATGGTATCCATGAACTGCCCATGCTTTAAGCTGGCATATTGTGGTTTTTCTTCGCCTTCAATCAATTCACCTCTTTGCACATAAGCGCCATACTTACCGTGTCTCGCGTATATTTTTTCTCCACTTTTCGGATCTTCACCAATTTCTCGAACCTGATTCACAGCTGCCCGATCCAGATCAGCGGATTTTTCAACAGTGGAATGAAATCCTCCGTAGAATTTGTCGATCATGCTGTTCCAGACGGTTTTTCCATGCGCGATATCGTCGAATTGCTGAAAATCACCTATTGCCAGTCGATAGGGGCGGAATATATGTACCTGAGTGCTCCCAAAATGGTGAGCTGGCTCCAGGAGCGAATGGAGAATGGTCGCAACATTCCCGGATTTTC
>JABSPG010000351.1:0-2623 GCA_013214445.1 Ekhidna sp.
TATTGACAGAAAGAGTCGTCAAGCAGCTTTTCCCAAATGAAACTGTACCACCCTTGGGAAAGAAGATTACTGTAATCGGAGAAATAGAATTTACGATCACGGGCATTGTACAAGACCCGCCAAGACAATCGTCCTTTGAGTTTAGTGCGCTACTGCCATGGAATACAACCAAACCTGGTGTTGGTCCGCTTAGCTGGGACTGGATGCATGGATGGCTAGCACAGGGAATCTACACGTTTGTCCAGCTTGCGCCCGGAGCAAATCCTGATGCGCTTGTAGCTAAGCTGCCGGGTATGATGAACCAACACTTTGAGGAACGAGCCAATCAGTATTTTCTGAAACTTCAGCCCTTGCATGAGATGCACCTATATGGGGAAGACATACGAGGGACTGAGAGAATGAAATCTGGTAGCATCACTTTCATTTATACTCTTGGGTTTTCAGCGTTTTTCGTGTTCTTAATCGCTTGCGTCAATTACATCAACATCTCACTCTCGCGCGCTTCGAAAACCGTCACAGAAGTGGGTGTGAGAAAAGCCATGGGGTCTACCCGATCTCAACTCACGGCGAGATTTATCGCTGAGACACTGATTTACTCAGTACTTGCCTCGATGCTTAGTCTGAGTATCATCTACTGCTTACTGCCTCTTGCCAGTGAGCTCAGTGGAAAAGAGCTACCCTTCACCGCCTTCCTACAACCGATTTCACTGCTAGCTCTATTGACATTTGTGCTGGGAACCAGTTTGGTAGCGGGATTATACCCAGCACTTATGTTATCCGCTCCTCCCGTCTCTTCCATTCTAAAATCAGGATCTAATCAGACTACTAACTCCGGAGGTATACTTAAAAAGGGCTTACTAACACTTCAATACGCCATCTCCATTTTTCTGATCATCTGTACCGTGACAGTTATTAAGCAGATCAATTATCTGCAGGACAAACCGCTCGGTTTTGATAAAGAGCAAGTACTCGTGATGGATATCGGAAACGAAATTCACAATCATGCAGAGGAGGTGGAAGACCTGCTCATGCAACACCCAAACATCCTCTCCATTTCAAAGGGGTTATCCACGATGGGAAATGCATCCTATACCATCACGACAGTTCCGGAAGGCTACACAGACGAGCTAGACACCCGCATTTTTCATGTAGATCCTCAGTTCTTTGAAACTTACGGCATCCAATTAAGGACGGGCAGAACTTTTCTAGAAGGTTCCCTAGCAGATTCCGGGCAGCTGGTGATCAACCAAGCAATGGCTGACTTCATGAAATGGGAAGACCCAATCGGAAAGCGTATAAGAATTCAAGAAGATGACGCCAGCTATCCAATCATTGGTGTGGTCAACGACTTTCACGTGCACTCACTGACTACCAGCGTTATCGACCCGATGATTATTAGGCTAAATACCTGGAGAAACTGGTACATGTCGGTGCGGATAGGCAATGGAAATCTACAGGAAACTGTGATGCATATTAACGATGCATGGGACAAGTTCGCCACGCGAACCCCTTTTGACTTCTACTTTGTAGACGACTGGTTCCAAGATCAGTATTCGAAAGAACGAAACCTGCTAGGTATCAGCACCATCTACGCCATCATCAGCTTGACCCTTTGTGCGCTCGGCCTCTACGGATTAACAGCCCTCCATCTACAACATCGCAGCAAAGAGATCAGTATCAGAAAAGTACTAGGTGCTCCTATCAGCAGCATTGTCTCCATCATCAACCGACAGTTTATGCTGTTTATCGTTATCAGCGTATTGATAGCTATTCCAGCAGCATGGTATTTCATCAATGAATGGCTGGATCAATTTGCTTATAAAATCTCAATCGATAGTACTCCATTTATGTACTCAGTACTCCTTATCATCATAGTCAGCACCCTGATCATAAGCCTTCTATCGATTCAAACAGCATCAGTCAACCCTTCAGAAAACCTTAAAGCCGAATAACCATGAAAGGAACCAACTTGGGCGAATTAGAAGAACTCATCATGCTAACTGTAGCATTGCTACATGATGAGGCGTATGGTGTCGCCATTATGAAGGAGATCAAAAAGCGATGCAATCGGATCAGTATAAGTACTGTTCACGCTGCTCTGTCTCGTCTTCAAGAAAAGGGCTTTGTTACCTCGCGTTATGGTGGAGAAAGCACCGAACGAGGGGGCAGGAGAAAGCATCTTTTCAAAGTGACCACTTCAGGACAAAAGGCCCTGGAAGAAGTCAAATCTCAGCGAAACAATCTATGGGATGACATTCCATCCGTAGCTTTCAACACCCAATAATTTGACAACAGGAGTTAAGAGCATCTCAATTCTCTAGGATAAGCTTGCGGAAATAAATATTATCTCATCGTTTTACCAACGGCAATTCTAAATCCAATCCAAGTATAGGTTTGGGGAAGATCACCCAAAACACTGCAGCCAAATTTCCTGTTTCACTGAAAATTCAAGCATTTGATAACGTTATTTTCCTTCGACTTCTCCGTATTTAATCTCTGTCTTTTCCTGCTTGTCGGTCTTCTAATTGGAATGTCCAAGACAGGAGTGTTTGGAGTAGGAATGATAGCAGTGCCTACCCTAGCCATTATTTTCGGAGGAAAAGATTCTAGTGGAATCATGCTT
>JABSPG010000351.1:2633-4907 GCA_013214445.1 Ekhidna sp.
TAATCATGGCCGATGTATTTGCCACAACCTATTATAGAAAAGAAGCTCAGTGGGATCATCTAAAAAGAATACTCCCTCCTGCTTTTGCTGGTGTAATTATAGGTACCATTGTTGGAAATGATATCCCCGATGAAGTCTTTAAGCTCATCATGGGAATTATCATCTTATTCAGTATCGGTATTTTGTTTTGGCTTGAATTCTCTAAATCACGATGGGTTCCAAAAGGAAACTGGTTTGCCATTGTAACGGGAATTCTTCTGGGCTTTACTACGATGATCGGAAACTTAGCAGGATCCGTGATGGCACTCTACTTGATTGCAAATGATATGTCTAAAAACAAATTCATTGGAACAGTGGCATGGTTCTTCATTACCATCAATGTTTTTAAAGTGCCATTTCACGTTTTTGCTTGGGAGACAATTACCTTAGACTCATTTCTACTTGATTTAATCCTACTCCCTATCGTTGCAATTGGTGCCTTTCTAGGCATTAGGATAGTAAAAAGCATGTCAGAAAAGCTTTTTCGTTACTTCATCATCTTCATGACAGTAATTGCTGCCATCTTTATGGTCTGGTGATTTCTTATCTTAATCAAGAAAAATCAGATATTTACTCTCAAAGTTCTGCCAATCAATGCAGTCCTGACTATTGAATTAAAAGCTTATGAATAGAAAAACATTTCTCAAGTCTATCGGAGCTGCCTCTGCATTCTTTGGTATTCCTCTAGGGACTCTCGCTAATGAACAAGTCTCAGCCATTAACGATGCAATCAAGGAGCGAAAAGTAAATGGAAATGGTAGTATGGTTGGCTTTTCTATTGATCCCATCAAACGGGTTAGAGTAGGAATTATTGGTTTGGGAAACAGGGGAAAAGTGCTGACTCAGATGTTTTACTGGCTTGTTCAAAACCAAAAAGCAGAAATCATCGCATTGGCTGACCTTACCGAAAATAAGCTCGATGAGACCATTGAAGGGTTAAAGACTCATCAAAAAACTACTCCCAAAAAGTACTATGGCAACAAGAATGAATGGAAAAAGCTTGTCGAAAGAGATGACCTGGATCTAATTCTGATAACCACTCCCTGGGAATGGCATACTCCCATGGCTATCTATACTATGGAGCAAGGTAAACACGTAGCATGTGAAGTCCCTATCGCTTATACATTAGAAGATTGTCAGCGACTCATTCAGACAGCAGAACAAACAAAGAAGCATTGCATGATGATAGAAAACTGCTGCTATAATGAGGAGGAGTTATTTGTATTAAACATGATTCAAGAAGGTGTTTTTGGAGACCTGACTCACGCTGAAGGAGCCTATCTCCATGACCTTAGAAAGCACATGCTCAGTGAAGAGTACTATCAAGATCAGTGGAGAATCAAACATCATCAGAAAAGGGACGGGAATTTTTATACGACACACGGTATCGGACCCATTAGCAACTACCTAAGCATCGGACGGGGGGACAATTACGCATCCTTAAATTCGATGAGTTCTCGTGAAAAGAGTTTGAGCGATGCAGCAAAGAGGGCAAACTCGCCCTTCTCCGAAATCAAATGTGGTGATATGAATACCACTTTAATCAAAACTCACTTAGGAAAAACCGTGATGCTGCAATTTGATGTGCACACAGGAAGTCCATACTCTAGAATCAATAAGGTGGTTGGCACAAGTGCAGTTCATATCGGCTACCCAAGCAGGCTTTACATAGACAACCCTGATGATTTAAAGTACTGGGGGCACAATTGGCTAGATGACAATGCCTATCAAGACTACAAATCCAAGTATACACATCCAATGATCAAGAAGCTAAAGGATATCAGTCAAGAGTACAAACAAGGGCATGGTGGGATGGACTTTGTGATGATCTACCGCCTGATCACTTGCCTAAACCTAGGATTAGAATTAGATCAAACAATTTACGATGGGATTATTTGGAGTGCAATCACCCCTCTTTCTGAGCTTTCTGTCGCTAAAAACAGTGAATCTATTGAGTTTCCTGATTTTACTGGTGGGACTTGGGAAACAAAACGAGAACTAGAAGTAATGAGAGACTTGACTTGATCTTCCATAAGGTATTGACCCATCAAAGAAAATGAAGGAAACATCTACCAAAACTGCACTGGTTGTACTTGCAGCTGGCCTGGGCAGCAGATACAAGGGATCCAAGCAAGTAGATGAATTTGGACCCTCTGGAGAAACAATCATTGATTACACTTTGCATGACGCAATCAATGTCGGATTCAACAAGGTAGTATTTGTGATCAGGAAAGA
>JABSPG010000352.1 GCA_013214445.1 Ekhidna sp.
AGATTCGCGTAATCTCTTCTACCTGAGGAGTCAACAATAAAATTGCACTTTTTTAATGGAATACAATTATATGAGATTCACGGGCGAGTTTCACTAAAACCAGCCAGAATGCACCTAGACATATGCCCGATCAGCGTCTGTCATGTACCTCTAATTTCGTTCGCCGCTTATTGTCCGTATGAGTTGTGTGGATTTTGTGATTTGCCCGTTAGTTAGTTGAATCTCAAAAGCATTTTTGTTCAAAGTGATTTCATCGTTAAGTCCAAAATCTCCATAGCCAATAAAAAGTTCGTAGTGGATTACTCTTATTGAGGTGATGGTTGATTCTGCATATGAACTCAATACTTTCGCACTTCCATTATTGTATTCATGGGTAAACCACAAGTAGTCAATGAGTTCTTTGGCATGATCGGCGTTAAAACCTTCCTTGTTGAATATCCCAATTGGACCTGTTCGGTTGAAGAAGTCAAATCCCTCTCTGGAGAAGTAAGCCTCGTTGTGTGTTCTGAACTTAATTATGATGTTATCTCTCGGATTATCATATCTCACAAATTCATAGAATTTTTCGCTCTGAGTTCCTGGGTTAAACTGTGAGCCTTCATAAGTTGAACGTTCGCTCCAATCAAGTGCCTGGTTAGAGTTCGCTGTTGATAGTTCTATCCACTGGTTCGAGCTGTCAATACTAACTGTGTTTACATAATAAAGAGAAGTATCTCCTAGATTTTCTGAGTAAAATCCATTGGGAATTTTAAAAGAGCTGTAAGTCGCATTTAAAAGTTCTTCATTCGTAAATTCAGACTGATTCGGTTCAAATTCTGGAACTACATAAATGTTTTCATCCTCTTTATCACAGGAGGTTAAAAAGCAAGTTCCTAGAATTATAAGTATCCAAATCCTCATTTTAGTTGCGAAGTGGTGCATAACGTTCCGGCTAAAAAGCGTTGCTGTCCCTTAGGGCAGCTATGATTTTTTAGCTCTTGTTAGCTACTTTTTTTATTATTTCTTTTGCTTCTTCTTTAAATTTTTCAAAATCAGTCTCCAATTGAAAACATTTTGCTTTTGCATCTTTATGGTCTTTTGAAAAACTTCTTTTTCCTTTTCCAAGTGGCATTAATTCACTCTCTCCCCAATCCGAAATTGGCGACCAAGGGATATGTTTGCCATGTGCTCCACATTGCACATTGGGTTTAGCGACTTGAATAAATGCATACTCTTTTGTCTGAAGAGTACCAAGTCCAATCTTAATTCTCTTTAAATTTTTCAATTCAAGAATTGGTAAGAAGGCTGGATATTCTTTCAGAACCTTTACAAATCCAAGTGCAAATACTTCGAGATTTGGAAGTCCTTTTAAAAAATCAAAATTCTCTATTGGTTGACTCCAATCTAATGTTCCATCTAGATGTAAATATCGTAGAGATGATAATCCACTTAATCCTTCAAAATTTTCAACTCTTCTTAAATTCTCTAGATGCAAGGATTTTAATCTAGTCAAGTTTCTGAGAGGTGAAAGATCTGAAAATCCTGAAACATATTCGAATACAAGTTCCTCAATATTTACCATTTCATTTATGAATTCAATATCCTTTGCTCTGAAATGGGAAAGACGCAGCCGTTTAAGATTTTTAAGTTTTTTTATTGATTCTACTTGGGCCTTACTTGGCTCGTGAAGAGTCAGCTCTTCCAAATTCGGTAAATCAAAGATTTGTTTCCAATTATTGTCGTCTTTGTTTACGGTAACAACTCTAGCATTTTCCTTATCATCTATTAATTCATCTGCTGAATAAGAGTATCTTTCTAAGTTGGGAACAATTGTCCAATAGTCATTTTCTCTATCAAGTAAATCAGCAAAATGGTGTTTCATTGTATCTCTTAATTGTAGCTAACATTAATATAACACGCACTGCCTACGGACAGTGCGTGTTACTTACCTTTCAAAAATACCGTTCGATACCATGCTATCCAAAGGACTTTTGATTTCATCTAATGTTTTACTGCTTACATGCGTATATATTTCTGTGGTCTTTGCACTTGTATGCCCAAGCATACTCTGAATGTATCGCAGATTTGTACCTTGCTCCAGCAGGTGTGTCGCAAAGCTGTGCCTTAACGTATGAGGCTTCACACGTTTTACTATGCCAGCTTCCTTGGCAGCCCGCGTCAGGACCTTTCGTACACTAGAGGCACTATACGGCTTAGCATCGGGCCCTTCAAAGAGATAGACTGCTGGCTTATACGATTGATAGTATACTCGAAGCAGTGCAAGTAGGTGAGGGGATAGGGTAGTAAGTCTATCCTTGCATCCTTTTCCCTCTCGCACCCAGATCCGCATGTGATCTGAGTCAATATCTCCCAGCTTCAAACTAAGCATTTCGCCAATACGTAAGCCAGCAGAATATAAAGTGGTCAACATTGCCTTGTGCTTCAGGTTATTTGTGTTAAGTAGTATTTTAGCTACCTCATCAGCGCTCAAAACCTCTGGCAGTTTAGCTATTTTCTTTGGCCTTTCCAGTGCGAAAACCTGTTTCTCTTGCCCCAAGACATGTTCCAGATAAAATTTGATCGCATTGATCGACTGATTTTGGTACGATCGTGAACATGACTTTTCGGATACAATGTAGCTCTGATACCGATAGATGTCCGTGTGGGTGATATGGTAAAGCCGCTTAGGATAAACAAATTTTAAAAACTCGCGAAACATGTACCTGTAGGTGCGCAGGGTCGCATCGCTGTACCGCATCAGCTTAATTTTTGATTCCAGCATGCTCAAAGCCATTTGATAATCGTTCGCTGAGGTAGTTGTCTGTAGCATGAGCTCAAAAAACAACTAAATCGAATTAATAACTGTATTTTTATACGTTTAAAAACGTTTATATACGTATATAAATACAGGTATGGATAAGAGAGCCATTGAATTCGATACACGATTCTGCTTAGAATGCGGAAAAGAGCTAAAAGGAAGATTGGGAAAAAAGTATTGTGATCCAGCATGCAAATCGGCCTACCACAATCGGCACAAAAATTTCGGTGAGATCACCATCCAGGAGACCAACAGAATTATCAGACACAATCGATCCATTCTAAAAACTCTTTGCCCACAAGGTAAAGCCACCGTAAGGAAACAGGTACTAGATCAGATGGGCTTTGACTATCGTTACTTTAGCAGTATTTTCAAATCAGAGAAAGGAGTTTACTACCTATCCTACGATTACGGTTTTTCTCCTATATGGGATGGAAACAATATTCAAAAAGCGCTTATTATTCAGAAACAATCTTACATGGATACCCTCAGCCTAGATATTTGGAAGATAAATAAAGCTTCCTGAAAGAGGTTTTATCACTCCTCCATGGTCTTTAGGAGCTTGTTGACTTTCTCCAATCTTGGGGCTACTACCTTGTTCGCCGATCTAAGATTCATGAAATGAATGCCCACGCTTGCTAAAATGGAAACACCAATGGTAAGCAGTAAGGTGTTCAAAGACTCAGGTCGGTCGAGGTAGAAGCCGACCATCGCCAACCAAATGGGTAAGACTATCGGCATTAGATACCAGATCACTACCGTCTCTCGCTGCTTCTTGGATTCCTCCAAAAATGCCTTGGTATCTTGCAGGTACTGGAGATAGCTCATGGCAAACTGGTTAGGCACACTATTTTTGGCCTTTTTGGTTATATACAAGATGTACGTGGCGCCAAGTGCCACCAATGCAAATCCAATCTTGGTAAGTACGTGCGGCATCAAAAACGCATAGAACAGAAACATCGGGATGGCTATGAAGGACCCCATCGCCTCACGGATAAAGAGCATCTTCATCTGTTTATAAAAATCGTCTACGCTGGCTTGTACGTCCAGCATGAAACGTGATTTGTCAAATTTCACCTGTTCTTGCTCAGGTGAGGATTTCCATATTTTTATTAATTCGTCTTCCATCATGATTTCTCATTTATGCAATTCAATAATTTCTTTTTGATTCGTTTGACCTTTACTGCCACGTGATTTTCAGTGAGGCCGGTTACTTCCGCTATCTCCTTGTAAGGGAGCTCCTCCAGGTATAGTGTGATCACCGCTTTGTCTGCTTCGTCCAGGCTCTTCAGGCAGATCCGTAGATAAGGGAGTAGGGGGTGTTCCTCTTCGGATTCCACCTTTCCGCTGATCTTAGATAGCTCCACACTGTCCATATTAACAAACTGCTTTCTCTTCTTATCCAGTTTGGTTTGGGTGCTCAGGCACACATTGAGTGTCACTCGAAACATCCACGTTCCGATGGAAGCATTTGCCTTAAAGGATGGCATGGATTTCCAGATATTCATCAAAGCTTCCTGAAAAAGGTCGTTACGCTCTTCCTCATCTTTTGAATAAACGGTGCAGATTCTTAAAAGCTTCTGTTTGTTGACTTCCAGACCTGCTAAAAATGCATTTTCAAGTGCTTGACCCATGGGATTTTTGTTAACGCTACTTAGTTAGTCTGGCTGCCCTCGGCAATATGACAGGTTGATTAAAATTTTTTGTAAAAAAGTATTTCATCAAGTTAAAGGCTTTGACCGGCCACCTGCAAAAAGAGGAAGAAAAAGAATTTGTCTGCTGTGAGACGAGTATTAGTTCTTCGTTTTGTTAGTTAGAATCTCCTGGAGCGTTTTAGCCGTGCTCAAAAGCATATCCAAGGTGTAGTCAGCGGTAAAATATGGGCGACCCTCCATGGTCAGTTGGATAAGCTGTTCCGATTCTAAATAGTAGCTAGCAATCAGGGTGGTATCAGGGGGTTTGTTAAAATCCCATCCATACTAAGAAAGTTATGGTTCTATAAAGTTTAGATATAAGTTAATCAATATTGGGTTGTTGAAATCTAACTGGTTATATATTTTGTTGTACGTAAAATATTCTCAGGATCACCATTGTTC
>JABSPG010000353.1 GCA_013214445.1 Ekhidna sp.
ACAAATGCGCCAAATTTGGTGATATTGGTAACTACCCCCGGCAGTGTCATACCTTCTTTTAGATCTGTAATTTCATTGACACCTTCCTGAAATTGAACAACTTCAAATTGATCTCGAGGATCTCTACCAGGCTTGTCTAACTCGCTCAGAATATCTTTTAATGTAGGTAATCCTACTTCCTCAGAAACATACTTTTTTAAATCTATCAATTTTCGAAGCTCAGCCTTGGACATCAAGTCGTCTACAGTCGCGTTTGCATCTGATGCCATTTGGTTTACAAGATCATATCTTTCCGGGTGAACCGCACTACGGTCCAATGGATTTACAGCACCATCGATTCTCAAGAATCCAGCAGCTTGCTCAAAAGCCTTATCACCTAAGCGAGGAACTTTTTTCAATCCATCCCGCGATTTAAATGGACCATTTTCATTTCGATATTTTACAATATTTTCCGCAATGCTAGAACCCAGACCAGAGACATAAGTAAGCAGTTGTTTGCTGGCAGTATTTAATTCCACACCTACATTATTTACGCATCCCATCACCACATCATCAAGCGATTTTTTCAAAGCTGACTGATCCACATCATGCTGGTACTGGCCTACACCAATGGATTTAGCATCAATTTTCACTAATTCTGCCAGCGGATCCATCATTCTACGGCCAATGGATACCGAGCCTCGCACTGTCACATCTTCATTGGGAAACTCATCACGCGCCGCTTCTGAAGCAGAGTAGATAGAAGCGCCGCTCTCATTTACCATAGCCACAATTACATCCTTTTCCAGACCAAGTGATTTTACAAACCCTTCGGTTTCCCTGCTTGCAGTGCCGTTCCCTATTGCTATCGCTTCAACATGATGCTTCGCGACTAAATGCTTGACAGTCTCCCCTGCTCTGTAGGTATCTTTCTGTGGCTCATTTGGATAGATGGCCGTGAACTCAAGCAATTTTCCCTGTCTATCCAAACAAACCACTTTGCAGCCAGTACGAAATCCAGGGTCAATGGCCATGACGGACTTTTGTCCAAGCGGTGCAGCCATAAGAAGTTGCTTTAGGTTCTCTGCAAAAACAACAATTGCCTCCTCATCTGCCTTTTTCTTGCTTTCCATACGAACCTCGGTCTCAATACTTACGCTCATCAGTCGCTTGTAGGAGTCTCTAATGGCACCTTTTACATGTTCACTACTCCGATTGCTAGCCTTAAGAAACTGCCGCTCAATAATGTCAATAGCCTCCTCTTCTTGAGGTTCAATATTCATTGACAAAAATCCTTCTTTTTCGCCCCTACGAATGGCGAGAAGTCTATGAGATGGGATCTTATTTATAGGTTCGTCCCACTCAAAGTAATCTTTATATTTTGAAGCCTCTTGATCGTTAGATTTACTCTTAAGCACTTTGGAAGAAATTGTCCCCTTTTTCACGAACAACTCCCTGATTTTTTGGCGTGCCTCAGCATTTTCATTAACCATCTCTGCAATGATGTCTCTAGCCCCTTGCAACGCTTGAGATTCATCATCGACACCTTTTTCCGGATCTATAAAGTTTGCTGCCTCCGAATCAGGATCGATATTTGTCTGTTCCAATATTGTTAACGCCAGAGGCTCAAGTCCCTTTTCCTTGGCTACACTTGCTCGGGTCTTTCTCTTAGGTTTATAAGGAAGATATAAATCTTCAAGAGCAGACATAGTCTTTGCCTCATTGATCTTTTGCTCCAATTCAGGAGTAAGTTTTTCCTGCTCCTTAATGGACTTCAAAATTGCCTCCCTTCTTGTATCTAAATCACGAAGTTGTTGCATTCGATCTCGGATGGCTGCTACTTGAAGATCATCCAAGCTTCCAGTTACCTCCTTTCGATAGCGAGAAATGAATGGAACTGTAGCTCCCTCATCCAAAAGACCTACAGTGGCGATCACCTGTTTTACTCCAACACTTAACTCTCCAGCAATTAACTTTTCGTGATTCATTTTCTGTTGATAATTTCAAAATTCTGAAGTCAAAAATAGAGTAGACAAAGATTAAAAAAAGGAATGTGGAAAACTTCCAGGGATATATTGCTATCCAAACTACCCTTATCAAAAGAAGAGAAAAAGACTTAAACTTTTCTTAATTTTGAAACGTTTGTTTCAATATGCCAAAGTCAGTCACATTTGATACAGAAAATGTCATGGAAAATGTCATGGAGCTTTTTTGGAGAAAAGGCTACAACGGCACATCAATGCAAGAATTAGTAAATGCGACTGGCCTGAATAGGTCGAGCTTATACAATACCTACGGAGACAAGTTTTCTCTATTTGAGCAGGCACTAAAGCACTATCAAAATAAGCAAAATCAAGCGCTGAAAAAGACTTTTGGTCAAGCTCAATCACCTAAGAACGCAATTATCAGTTTATTCAGAGGTATTGGCAGTGACATTCTCGAAGGTGACAACAAAGGTTGTATGATTTCCGCATGCACAGCGGAATTAAGTAATGAAAGTGATAGAATTAGAGACTTCCTCGTCACAAACAAAGACCGGCTAGTGGCTTCTTTTCAGGCGTTAATTGAGGGAGCACAAGCATTAGGTGAAATAGAGAGAAGTAAAGATTCAAAATCATTGGCATTATTTCTTTTTTCATCCCTTCAAGGCCTCCGATTAACAGCAATGATTGAGCCCCGAGTAGAAGGCATAGTAGATAACATTCTAGAGAATTTATAATTTTTTTGACGGAAATGGAACGATCGTTTCAATATATCGTTATTTAAACTGATCGTTTCAAATAAAACTAAACATAAAAGAAAATGAATAAACTTGAAGGTAAAGTCGCACTAATCACTGGCGCAAACAGTGGTATTGGTTTAGCAACCGCTAAGCTTTTCGTTAGCGAAGGAGCTAAAGTGGTAATAACTGGAAGAAGACAAGAAGCTCTGGACGAGGCAGTGAAAGAGATTGGAGGAGATGTAAAGGCAATCCTAGCAGATGCTGCAGACATTGGTAAAACGAAAAAAGTCGTAGAAGAAACGGTAAGTACATTTGGAAAAATAGATATCCTATTTGCCAATGCCGGAGTAGCATACTTTTCTCCTCACACTGAGATCACCGAAGAGTTTTTTGACAGTCAATTCAACATCAACGTTAAGGGGCCCTTCTTCTTGATCAAAGAAGCTATTCCACACCTTAATGACGGTGCAGTTATCATCGGGAACACATCTGTAGTTGGTCAAAAAGGATTTGATGGGACCAGTGTCTATTCAGCCACTAAAGCTGCTTTTCGTTCTTTGTCTAGGGTGTTAGCCAGTGAACTGAAAGAAAGAAAAATTCGGACTGTGAGTGTGGCTCCCGGCCCCATTGAAACTCCGATTTATGGTAAGCTCGGGATGCCACAAGAAGCTGTTGAAGAAATGGGTGCTGGCTTTGCACAAAGCGTACCATTGGGTAGATTCGGTTCCGCAGAAGAACTTGCTAAATCTGTGCTGTTCCTCGCTTCTGATGATGCATCATTTATAAATGGAGTAGAATTGGAGGTAGATGGAGGGTTAAGTCAGATTTAATTCTCCAAGCAAACTAGCAACTCACAAGACTTAAGCCATTGCCTCAGCGATGGCTTTTCTGGTTCTTCAAGGCTTTTCCATTCATATAAATTAACCTCGTATTTAAACGAATAAGTATAATACTTAGCAACATCTAAGAGAAAAGCACGAACAGAATAAATTATTGCTTTAGCAAAATTTGACAATAAAAAAAGATGGAAAAGAAGCTAGAATACATAGATCCTACTATAATAACCAGAAAATTCACTAAAACAGGCACATTGGTCAGGGTCGGTGCTTTAGCAATTGCCTATCTAGCTATTATCGCAATGTCGCTTTAAGATCTTTTCAACCAGCCCAACCGCATGCCAGATACCACGGTGATCTGGCTTTTTTGACTGTTTTTCTTACTAAGCTCCTTTTGCGATCTTTTTGTCCCTGATTATCTGTTCTACAGCTATTCCTTGAATTTTACTCTCCAACCATGAGATAATATCCAAATACAGCATTGGACGCCTTTCAAATTTATCCTTAACCACCTCCGAAAGCTCATCCTTCAATGCAACAAAAGAAGGAATCAACTTCTTTCTATCCATGTAAATAGAACGTTTCAAAAAATGAAAGATCGCTTCATGGACTTGCTGAAAGTCCTTCAACTTCAACATAAACCTATAGGTTGATTTAATCTGAAAATACAGCAAATCATCATTTCCCAGTTCATAGTGGACAATTAAACTCAAGAAACGAGCGTAAGACTGTATGTCTTCTTTCAGCACAGAAGCTGGATGATTTACAATTGTATTTAGATGTCGGAGTGCTCCAGCATAATCACCACTTCCAAACTTGAGACTGGCCATCTTGTACTGAAAAACAACCTTTCTATGTATATCAATGCGATTACTATATCTTGACAACTCTTGCTCGAATCCAATGCAATATTTCGCCCCATCAGTAAACTTTCCTTCTAGAAAGTAGAGATTTAATTTTCCCGTTTCCAAATAGATGAAAGACTGTATCTGCTGATTTTCATTAAAGGAATCCCACTTTGACTCAACAAATTCCTCCAAATCTGTCAATTCTCTTCTGAACCTTTTTACATCATCGCAAAAAAATAATGAAGAGAGTACGTTATGATATCCTCTCACATACATCTCGGGTTCTTCTGTCATCAGGGTATCATTTCTTTCAAACAGTTGGCACCAGCCTTTTGAGTATCTATAGCATTGAGGAAAACTTTGAATGATATGATGATACCAGACAAAACTTTGATAGTAATAAATAGAATCAGCGTTGGAAGGTTCAGTGGCGCCTTCTAACGATTTCCTAAAGAATTCTTCGACCTTTTGATGCTCTGACTTTGTTTTGACATGACCAA
>JABSPG010000354.1 GCA_013214445.1 Ekhidna sp.
GGTTGGAATGTTCTTTCACAGTTTGAGACTCCAGGCTTCACCGTGAATGAAGGGACCATGACTCAGCTGCTGTTATCTTATATGGCTGGAGGGTTCAAAGGCGTGGGGCTCTGGTCATGGAACTATCGAGAAGCTGGTTGGGAGTCTGGTGAATATGCCTTGCTGAACCGTCAATTGGAGCCAAGTCCACGTGCCATTGTCGCTGGTAAAATCGCGAAGGCTGCTGATAAATATCGCGATGAAATCTGGGGCGCGCATAAAGAACCCTATGTGGGTGTATTTCATAATTGGGACAATGAAGCAATTTGGGCTGGTGTGGCAGGACCGGGAAGAACGCAATTCAAACACTATCCTGTGAAAGCAAGAATTGGAGTCAGCCGTGCGCTAATCGAGGGAAATATTCCTTGGGAGCATGTTACTCCCTCTGATCTTAAGAAAGGACTTGGTAAACGATACAAAGTGATTTATTTGCCTGCCCAGTCAGCAATCAACGACGAGCTTTTTCCTCTATTCGAAGCGTATGTTAAGCAGGGGGGAAGATTGGTATTAGATGCTCCTGGTGGATGGTGGGATGCTCAAGGTAAGGTTTTGAAGACGGGAGAGGGAACTCCTTTTGAAAAAGTCTTTGGAGCATCGATCATGGATTTTCAGTATTCAAATAACGGCCCTCAGAAAATCGGCGAGTATGAGATGGATGGATTTTACATGGAAATAAAGCCAACTACTGCAGAGGTTGTTGAGAAGCTAAGCCCGACAGGTTTGCCCGCGGTGACGGTGAATAAGCTCGGAAAAGGCACGGCTGTGATTTTGGCACCTGATGCATCTTTCTCTATGCAAAAACCAGGAAATAAGCTTATGGAATCATGGAGTATGAAGCATACCTTAGGCGAATATGTATCTCCATATGCTTGTGATGGCGATAAAGCGTATGTCTACCGCTTGGCAGCAGATGAAGCTGATCATTACTATTTCATTAATGACAATGAATCACAGTCAGTAAACCTTAGTTTTAGGAATTACAAATACAAGTCAGTCACAGATGCAATATCAGGCGAAGAGCTGGTATTGAATGCTCCCATCGAACTTGATGCTTTCAGTGGTAGATGGCTTAGGTTTGAGAAATAAATCAAAATGAGAAAACTTCTACTAATTACCCTCATACTAGTCTCAAGTGTAGTACTGGGACAAGAGTATCCGTATCAAAATTCAGAATTATCCATCGAAGAAAGAGTAGATAATCTTCTTTCGATTATGACGCTGGAGGAGAAGGTTGGCCAATTGGTACAAGTTAACTTTTCGAAAGTACTCACTGGTCCACCTGCTGACGATAGCGATGCATTTATACGAGAAAATATCAAGAAAGGAAAAATTGGATCAGTTCTTAATTTAGTTTCAGCGGAACAGACCTATGAAGCCCAAAAACTTGTCCAAGAGCATACCAGGTTAAAAATTCCTTTGCTGATGGGGCTTGATGTGATCCATGGCCATCAGACGATGTTTCCAGTCCCTATAGGATTAACAGCATCCTGGGATACAGGCGCCATGATGCTAAGTGCTCAAGTAGCAGCTCGTGAGGCTGCTTCTCAGGGCGTTCATTGGACCTTTTCCCCGATGGTAGATATCTCAAGAGATGCTCGGTGGGGCAGGATAATGGAAAGTGGAGGAGAGGACCCATACTTATCCAGTCAGGTGGCAGCTGCGCTTGTTAAGGGATATCAGGGTGACTTGAGCGAGGTAACGACTATTGCCGCTTGCGCCAAGCATTTTGCAGGGTACGGTTTTGCGGAAGGAGGCAGAGACTACAACACGACTGAAATATCCCTGAATACGCTTCACAATGTGGTGCTCCCACCTTTTAAGGCTGCCGTGGAGGCAGGAGTAGCTACTATCATGAATGGGTATAATGATATGAATGGACGTCCGGTTACTGCAAATAGTTATCTGCAGCAAGATGTCCTAAAGGATCAGTGGGGTTTTGATGGGTTTGTAGTTTCCGATTGGAATTCAATTGGAGAACTGATGATTCATGGTTTTGCTGAGGATAAAAAACATGCATCTTCGATTGCAATGAATGCCGGTAACGACATGGACATGATGACCTATGGATACTTTAATCACTTGGAAGAGCTAGTAAAGGAAGGACAGGTCAGTGAAGCAAGATTGGATGAGTCTGTGCGGAGAGTACTCAGAGTAAAATTCAGGCTAGGATTATTTGAAGACCCCTATGCCTACTCAAACAAGAAAAGAGAGAAACAAGAGCTCGGATCGAAGGAAAATCTTGCTGCTACGAAAGAGGTAGCTAAGAAGACTTTTGTCTTGTTGAAGAACGACTCAAAGTTGCTTCCAATCAAAAAGGAGCTCAAAAACGTAGCATTGATTGGACCATTGGCTGATCATAAAGATGTCGCACTTGGTAATTGGAGAGCAAAAGCAATCACTAACTCAGCTGTTTCAATTAAAGAAGGGTTGTCCGGTTTGTTGCCAAAATCAACCGAACTCCGGTATGCAGAGGGGTGCGCACTTAGCACCGGTAATCGTGGCTTCCTTGATCAGTTTGAAATGAATGAATCTGATACCACAGGTTTCAATGAAGCCATTGAGTTAGCAAAGAATTCAGAGTTAGTGGTATTAGCGTTGGGCGAAGATTGCTATCAAACCGGAGAAGGAAGAAGTAAAGTGTCGATACAAATTCCTGAGGTGCAGATTGAGTTGCTGGAAGAATTAGTAAAAGTCAATAGTAATGTAGCTGTTGTATTGATGGGGGGAAGACCTTTAGATATCACGAGAATTGAAGCACTCGCACCTACTATTCTGATGACCTGGTTGGGCGGTTCTGAAGCTGGAAATGCCATTGCTGAAGTGTTGATTGGAGAGTATAACCCTTCAGGGAAGCTTCCTGTCTCATTTCCAAGATCTGTAGGGCAAGAACCATTGTACTACAATCGAAAATCAACTGGTAGGCCAACAGGTCCAGATAACAAAGTAAACTGGTCCAGGTACATAGACAGTCCACATGATGCACTTTACCCATTTGGTTTCGGTTTGAGCTACTCCGACTTTGAATATGCAGATTTAGAGTTGAGCAGCGACAAGATGAAAAGAGGGGAAGAAATTGAGGTGAAAGTGAATCTTGTAAATACCGGATCATATGATGGAGAAGAGGTAGTCCAGCTATACATCAGAGATCATGTTTCAAGCATGACTCGTCATGTAAAGGAATTGAAGGGTTTTCAGAAGGTGATGGTAAAGGCGGGAGAGACGAAAGGGATTGTTTTTAAACTATCGGAAAAGGATTTAGAATTCTTTAGCGCCAATCAAAAGTGGGAAGCCGAACCAGGTAAATTCTCTGTTATGGTTGGTGGAAATTCGAGAGATCTGCAGGAATTAGCATTTACCTTGGAGGACTAAGAAGAAAAGTGTCTGGTATCAAGTTTCAGTGCGTTTTAATATTAGTCATTCTACTATCTCCACTGCTATGTTGTTCCCAAATCGACATTGGAGCACAAGTTTATATTGAGCCTGGACAGACTAAATCTCAGATTGAACATTGGTTTAAGACCTTAAAAGATCATGGTATGAGCGTGTGTCGCATCCGGATGGATGAAACTCACATGAAAACAGATGATGGATATGATTTCACACTTTATGACCTTGCGTTTGATGCTGCAGAAAAGAATGATATAAAAGTCTTTGCTACCATCTTCCCTGCCGAAGAAGACGCGAAGGGTGTAGGTGGCTTTAAATTCCCAGTATCTGACTTGCATCAGAAGCAAATAGCAAATTTTATCGCGGCGCTGGTTAACAACTTTAAAGATCACTCAGCTTTGGAAGTATGGGTATTGCAAAATGAACCTGGAGTAGGTCATATTCCAGAGACAAGCTTTAGTCAGAACAAGTTTGCGACTTGGAAAGAGCAAGTAAAGGACAGACCATACAATGGTTACATTCGTAAGCATCAATATGAGTCGGAGTTTCTCTTTCAGTATACTACTTGGTACCTGAATTGGATAGGGCAAGAGATTCGAAAGTATGATTCGAAAACCAAGTTTCATGTCAATAATCATATGATTTTTCAGCTACTCCCAGAGTATGATTTTCCAAGCTGGGAGGATTTTTTAGATCATCTTGGTGCTTCCATGCACCCCAGTTGGCATTTTGGTTACTTCGAAAGGGATGAATATCCACTGGCCATTTCGGCCAATTGCAACTTGATTCGAAATGGAGCGGGAGATAATCCTTTTTGGGTCACCGAGCTACAAGCCGGCAACAACAATTATAGCGGCTTTGATCCGATGATGCCTACGCCTGATGAAATCCAGCAGTGGATGCTCACCTCCGTCTTTGGAGGAACAGAGGGGATCATTTTCTGGACGTTGAATTCCCGTTCTGTTGGCTTTGAAGCGGGTGAATGGGCTTTAATTGATTATCAGAATGCACCTACTAGGAGGCTAAAAGCCGCTGCAGAGGTTACCAAGTTAATTCAGGATTACCCTGATCTTGCTAAGGCTAAACCAGTAACCTCAGATGTTCATATCCTATTTTCCAGACCTTCTATGAGCTATCAAAAAAACTCAGAAATGGATGCTAGCCTAATGCGAAGGACTTATGATGCAAGATCCAAAGGTGGGCATATCAAATCGGTATTGGGTTATTATCAGGCGCTACTTACTCAAGGTATCACAGCCGACATTTCAGGCTTGGAGGAGTTTGATTGGGCAGTTGAAAAAGGCACAGTGATTTTGCCTAATATGGTGATTATTCCCAGGAAGTTCTACCGTCCAATCAAAGACTTTGTAAACCGAGGGGGAACATTGCTGCTATCAGGTCAAAGTGGTCATTTGGATGAGTATCAGTACAATGTACTTCAAGACGAAGATTGG
>JABSPG010000355.1 GCA_013214445.1 Ekhidna sp.
TAAAGTTAGAAAATATGCTTCGCCTTGGGGCTCAGCCAACTCTAATTTTAAATGGACAACTTTTAGGGAAGCTTACATTACTCTTTTTTTCTGGATTTGATAGTTCGAAAAGCTTATTGATATTCCCTCCTGTTCCAATTGCGGTAATTTTCTCTCCTCTTTTGAATGCGTATTTTCCTACCCATTCACGCATTTCTTCCCATGCTTCAAAAGTGTCTTTACCTTCTAAGGTCCTAACAGATCCTAGTTTGAAAGACTGAGAAAAGATCTTCATTTGTTTTTGATAGATATTGAGTTCTGTACTACCACCTCCTACATCTATGTGGATGTAATGATCGTCATCCAAGCTTTGAATAATCACTTTATTGATCATTTCTGCTTCTTCATGCCCAGATATAATTTCCAAGTTGATATCGAGTTCCTTTAGAACTCTCTCCACTAGTTTTCTTCCAATGCTTGATTCTCGCATCGCTGAAGTGGCACAACCATAAAATGCGTCAATTTCATACAAGTCAATCAGATGCTTATATGCAGTCATTAGTTTATAGAAGCGCTCTTCATTGTATTGGCTGATACTCCCAGTGGAAAACACATCGTGCCCAAGTCGAAGTGGAAACCGGACATACTCAAGCTTTTTGAATGTGATCCTATTATCATATTCTAAAACTTTCGTTATCTGTAAACGAACTGCATTAGAACCTATGTCAATTGCTGCTAGTTTCATTATTGGCAAATGTAGAAAGAACCAAGTGCGAGCTTGCTATCAAGTATGTGGTGTCTATATTTGCCAAACTTATCAAGAAAGACCAAGGGAATGGGCCCTATGACGTCTTAGCAACCTGATTACCTACTAGTGATTTTCGGTGCTACTTCCCACCCTGCGCTATTGCAGGGCAGATGAGCAATCCACTCGGAACTTTCTCTGGTAAGTAAATTAGAAGCGGAGAATGAGTAGAATAGAAGAAATTTTAAAGGAAAGAATTTTGGTCTTGGATGGTGCCATGGGCACCATGATTCAAAGGCACAAATTGGAAGAAGAAGATTTTCGAAATGAATCTTTAAGTAATCATCATAAACCACTGAAGGGGAATAATGACCTACTTTCGATCACGAGACCAGATATTATATCTGATATTCATGCAAAGTATTTTGAGGCAGGTGCAGATATTGCTGAAACGAATACATTTTCAGGGACGACTATTGCCCAAGCCGATTATGATTTGGAATCGTATGTGTATGAGATAAACTACCAGTCTGCGCTTATAGCGAAAAAGGTCGCTGAAAATTTTACTGAACGTGAACCAGAAAAGCCAAGATTTGTGGCAGGGGCTATGGGGCCTACTAATAGAACTGCTTCATTATCTCCTGATGTAAACGACCCTGGGTTTAGAGCTGTTACATTTGAGGATTTGCGAAAGGCCTATAAACTGCAGGCAGAGGCACTCATTGATGGAGGGGTAGACCTATTACTGGTAGAGACCATTTTTGATACGCTCAATGCAAAAGCAGCATTGTTTGCGATTGATGAAATAAAGGAAGAGCGTGACTTATCTATTCCAGTCATGGTCTCCGGAACCATCACGGACGCATCTGGGAGAACGCTCTCTGGTCAAACTACCGAAGCATTTCTGATTTCAATTTCTCATATTGATCTATTGAGCGTTGGACTCAATTGTGCATTGGGAGCTAACCAGTTAAGACCATATTTAAAGGTGCTCTCTGATAACTCTGATTTTAATGTAAGTGCACATCCAAATGCAGGTCTCCCAAATGAATTTGGACAATATGATGAGACCCCATCACATATGGCAACTCAGATTAAGGATTTTCTAGATGATGGTTTGGTAAACATCATCGGTGGGTGCTGCGGTACAACTCCTGATCACATTTCGGAGATAGCTAAGCTAGCTGGCTCTTACACGCCAAGACAAATGAAATTGATCGAAAGTGAGGAGGAACTGATATGAAGCCTTTAGTACTTTCCGGCTTAGAGCCGCTGGTGATCACAGAACATACCAACTTTGTGAATGTAGGGGAACGAACCAATGTAACAGGTTCCAAGAGGTTTGCCCGATTAATCTCGGAAGATAAATATGATGAAGCTCTTGAGGTAGCTCTTGATCAAGTTCGAGGTGGGGCTCAGATTTTAGACGTAAATATGGACGAGGGAATGCTGGACGGAAAGGCGGCAATGATAAAATTCCTGAATCTCATTGCTTCTGAACCAGAGATCGCAAGAATACCTCTCATGATTGATTCGTCCAAGTGGGAGATTATTGAAGCTGGCTTACAATGTGCCCAAGGCAAGTGTGTAGTGAACTCCATAAGCCTTAAAGGTGGTGAAGAGGAATTTGTGGACCAGGCCAAGAAAGTGAAACGATACGGTGCTGCCGTGGTAGTCATGGCTTTTGATGAAAAAGGTCAGGCTGATAGTTATGATAGAAGAGTTGAGATCTGTGAAAGAAGTTATAGAATACTTGTGGATCAGGTGAAATTTCCCCCTCAAGATATCATCTTTGATCCAAACATATTTCCCGTCGCAACAGGTATCGAAGAACATAATTCCAATGCTACGGACTTTTTTTCGGCTACATCATGGATTAAGAAGAACTTACCAGGTGCTAAGGTAAGTGGGGGTGTGAGTAATGTTTCATTTTCATTTAGAGGTAATAACGTAGTGCGAGAAGCGATGCATTCGGCATTTCTATATCATGGTATCAAAGCAGGTATGGATATGGGGATAGTGAATGCAGGAATGATTGAAGTCTATGATGAAATCCCTAAAGATCTATTGGAGCATGTTGAGGATGTTTTATTGAATCTAAGGGATGACGCCACCGAAAGGCTGCTGGCTTTCGCGGAAAATGTAAAAGGTGAAGGCAAGAAGAAAGTAGAAGACTTGAGCTGGAGGGAGGAAACAGTGGAAAGTCGACTTTCTCATGCGTTGATAAAAGGGATTGTCGATTTCATAGATGAAGATACTGAGGAAGCTCGGCAGAAATATGAAAGCCCATTAAAAGTGATCGAAGGTCCTTTGATGGATGGAATGAATATAGTGGGAGATCTTTTTGGTAGTGGTAAAATGTTTCTTCCTCAGGTAGTGAAGAGCGCAAGGGTGATGAAGAAATCCGTTGCATATTTAACGCCCTACTTAGAGAAGGAAAAGGCATCAGGCAATACTAAGGGAAAGATTCTCCTAGCCACAGTAAAAGGAGATGTACACGATATAGGAAAGAATATTGTTGGGGTTGTGATGGCCTGTAATAATTTTGATATTGAGGATCTGGGGGTTATGGTTCCTGCAGAAAAGATTTTGGATAGAGCAGAAGAAATAGGAGCCGATATTATAGGACTGAGTGGTTTGATTACTCCGTCGCTAGATGAAATGGTCACAGTAGCAGAAGAGATGACCCGGAGAAAAATGAAAACACCACTATTAATTGGTGGTGCTACTACTTCGAGAATTCATACAGCCGTCAAGATTGCTCCAAAATATGATGCAACGGTAGTTCATGTACTAGACGCATCAAAAAGTGTAGGTGTATCCACCAATCTACTCAGCGATAAAGCCGAAGATTATAGTCAAGAAATCAAGTCTGAATATGAGAAGTTGGCAGAGGGACACGCATCTCGTTCTGATAGTAAAGAATACATTACTTATTTGGCGGCAAAAGAAAATGCTAAGGTCTTAAGTAGTAATTTTTCATCTCAACCTAATCATCTTGGCTTATCTGTTTTTGAAGATTTTCCCTTGGAAGAGATTCGAGAATTCATTGATTGGACTCCATTTTTCTCCACTTGGATGTTGAAAGGAAAGTTTCCTAGGATTTTTGAAAATCCAACTGTAGGAGAGGAGGCTAAAAAGTTGTACGAAGATGCTCAACAGATGCTTGACCAGGTTATTGCTGACAAATTGCTGAAAGCAAATGCGGTAGTTGGATTATTTCCCGTAAAAAGAGAAGGTGACAGTGTTGAGGTACTGGATCAGGAATTGTCATTTACTTTCGAATTTCTAAGGCAGCAGGGAAAAAAAGCTTCAGGGCTTCCCAATTTATCACTTGCTGATTTTGTGCATCCTGAGGATCAAGACTATATGGGTGGATTTGCAGTTACTGCAGGTATTGGCATTGAAAAGCTAATCGAAAAGTACAAAGCAGAGCATGATGATTATAAGGAGATCATGATAAAGGCATTGGCTGACCGATTAGCAGAAGCGTTTGCTGAACTGATGCATCAAAAGGTACGAAAGGAGCTTTGGGGATATGATACTGCAGAGTCATTGGATAATGAGTCTTTGATAAAAGAGCAATATCAAGGAATTCGTCCAGCGCCAGGTTACCCAGCCTGTCCTGATCATACAGAAAAAAGAAAACTCTTCGATTTGCTTCAAGTAGAAAAGAACACAGGTATAGAATTGACAGAGTCATTTGCAATGTATCCAGCTTCTTCAGTGAGTGGATTCTATTTTGGGCACCCGGATTCGAAATACTTTGGACTTGGAAAGGTTGCTAAGGATCAAATTGAGGATTATGCCCAGCGAAAGGGGATGAAAATTGAAGAAGTAGAGAAATGGCTAGCTCCTAATCTCAATTACGCGGTTTGAGATTTTCTAACAAAAGAAGACTCAACGACTAAAAAATCAATTGATTAATGAAGATTACTGAACATATACAAAAGTCAAAAGGAACCCTTTTTTCTTTCGAGATCATTCCTCCAAAAAAGGGGGCAAGCATAAAGGATCTTTTTGATCACATAGATCCTTTGATGGAGTTTAAACCTCCTTTCATTGATGTGACTTACCATCGGGAGGAATACGTGTATAAGAAGCAT
>JABSPG010000356.1 GCA_013214445.1 Ekhidna sp.
CCTTTACCACAAAACGTTCCTTTCCTGTGGGGTTCAAAGACTGTATCAGTTTTTCTATCTGTGTGGGCTCTGGTTCATCTCTGATTTGCTCTTGAGGGGCGCTGCTTCTTTCGAACTTTTCAATAGCATTTTTTAATTCGTTGTGGTCGATAGGTTTAAGTAAGTAGTCTACACTATTGGTCTTGAATGCTTTCAAAGCAAACTCGTCGTACGCAGTGGTGAAAATGATTGGCTTTTCCACATTTATCTGATCAAAAATGTCAAATGAAATTCCATCTGCTAACTGAATATCCATGAACAATAGATCGTAGGATAAGGCGGGAAGTGATATCGTAGCAGATTCAACTGAATCAAATTTTGCCTTGAATTCATATTCTGGACGAAGTTCCTCAATCAACTGTCTTAAGCGCTTGGCTGCTAGTTGCTCGTCTTCAATTATGATATACTTCATGTCTTACTTAATTTTCTAGTTTAAGAAGGGGAATAGAAACCCTAAATACACCATTTGCTTGGGTGATTTCTATTTCTTCTTTTGAGAGGTATTGATATCGCGCTTTTAAGTTATTTAACCCAATACCAGTGGAATCCTTTTCCAACTTCTCCTTGATGTTGTTTTCGATAGTGCAATAATTCCCATCGGTAGTAACTGAAACCTTAAGTGGATATTGTTCACTTACTACGTTGTGCTTTATTGCGTTTTCAACCAAAAGCTGAATGGCCAAAGGGGGTACATACAAGTCAACTTCTTCCCCACCTACTTCGATCTCCAAATTGTCTCCGAACCTAATTTTCTGAAGAAAGATGTAGTTTCTTGTAAAGTCCATTTCGTCAGCAAGCGGCACAAGCTCCTCATCTTTTTTGTCAAGGACATACCTATATACTTGAGACAACTTCCTAATAAACTCCACTGCTTTTGCCTGATCATCATAAACTAGCGAAGACAAGGCATTTAACGAGTTAAACAAGAAATGTGGGTTTACTTGGTTCTTCAAACTTTCATATTGTGTAGACACTTGTTCTGTCTTCAATTTTTCAACATCAATTGCCGCTTGACGCCAACTATATAAAAATGCTCTCCCATGCATAAAGACATTGATAGCCAAAGTAGTCAACAACGCATCCCAATAAGGAACTCCAGAATCGCTCAATGACTCCTCCAGTGTTTTTCCAAAAAACAAATAATCGTAGGTTATGTCAATAACCCAAATAGCAAGGAAAACATAAATGCAAATGGAAACAAGGCTTACAAAAAACCTCTTAACCGGTTGGTCCACCCAAGGAATTTTCACATTGAGAAGATCAACCAAGAATTCACTCCCTTTCCAAAAAGCAACCCAAACAAAACCACTATATGAAAAACTGATAAAGAACAACTTGGAGAGGAAATGAGGTTCATCCAAACAGCCAGGACATAGTATTACAGAATTAATTAGCCCTCCTAGTATCCAAACACCAATAGTCGACAGGATATGATATTTAAGATCCTTCCTCATAGCGATATGACAATCTCATTCCCATCACCTTCTAGTTCGAACTGGCATTCCTCAAAACTAGGTGGTCCGAAAAGACCTTTAGCATTATTTGAAAAAGCGTATGGTTCCGAAGGGATCCCCATAAAATTTGCATCTAGCTTGCCGTTATTATTTTCATCATGAAAAACGGAGATAGCGTAGGTTCCCTCATCCAATCCATCAAATACAAATTCTACTGTATCATCGCTGATTACCTTCATATCGCTCATTAACTCTTCCGAGAGAAATAAATCTGCGCTATTGTATACAGCGATCTTCATCGAGCCCTCTATTCTCTTAATATTTTCGATCTTGATCCGAAGCTCTGTGAGCTGTTGCGTAAATCCTGTCAGTGCGATGAAACTAAAACTCGCACATAATATTAGTCTTTTCATACTGTTTCTTTATTCAAAATTGACGCCAGTGTGTTTGGATTGCCAATTTGAATCAACCCAGCTGTCAAATAATAGTCCTGAACTGTGATGATTCTCAATCGCAAACAAATCTACCACATAAGGTGTTGAAAAAAAGATTGAAAAAATGTTATGCATGCAGAGTATTTTCTTCTATATTTGTTATGCATGCAGAGTATTTATGCATTAAACCAAAGAAACAGAACTAAACAATGGAAGCAGTAGCAGAAAAAAAGGCATTAAAAGGAGGAGAATTCCTCATTGAAGAGACATCAGCAGAAGACGTATTTATTCCAGAAGAGTTTTCAGAAGAACAGAAAATGATGGCAGCTGCCACTCAGGACTTCATCGATATGGAAATAAACCCTATTACAGAGCGTATCGAGAGTATGGAAGAAGGCGTAATGTCAGGTCTAATGGACAAAGCTGGTGAACTAGGCCTCCTTGGTGTAAATGTCCCTGAAGAATACGGAGGGTTAGGAATGAGCTTTAACACAGGGATGTTAATCGCTGATATTATGGCTGCAGCAGGATCCTTTTCTACAGCTTATGGAGCTCACACAGGAATCGGAACACTTCCCATACTATACTATGGCACTGAAGAACAGAAAAGCAAGTATTTACCCCGACTGGCTTCTGGAGAGTGGAAAGCATGCTACTGCCTTACTGAACCAGATGCAGGTTCTGATGCAAACTCAGGTAAGACGAAAGCTAAGCTGTCAGATGATGGCAAGCACTATGTGATCAACGGACAAAAGATGTGGATCTCTAACGCTGGATTTGCTGACCTATTAATCATCTTCGCAAAAATAGATGATGATAAAAAGCTCTCAGCATTTATTGCTGAACGTACCTGGGATGGCATTACTATGAATGATGAAGAGAAGAAACTGGGAATCAAGGGGTCTTCTACTCGTCAGGTATTCTTTAATGACTTGAAAGTACCTGTAGAAAACATGCTTTCTGAAAGAGAAAATGGTTTTAAGATCGCTGTGAATGTCTTAAACGTAGGAAGAATAAAGCTTGGAGCTGGATGCATAAATGGATGTAAGGATGTAGCTAGTAAGTCCACTCAGTATGCTAATGAAAGAAAGCAGTTTGGTGTATCTATCTCCAGTTTTGGAGCAATCAAACAGAAGTTGGCAAACATGGCAACTAAGACCTACGCTACAGAGTCTGCTTCTTACCGAGCTGGACAAGACATTGAAGATCTAATTGCGAAGCTTCAGGATGAAGGCTTATCCCCTAGCGACGCTAAGCTTAAAGGTGTTGAGCAATTCGCTATTGAATGTGCGATGATCAAAATTCATGGCTCGGAAGTACTCGATTTTTGTGTAGATGAAGGAGTGCAAGTATATGGAGGAATGGGCTTCTCTGAAGAAGCTCCCATGGCTAGAGCATACAGAGATGCAAGAATTACGCGTATCTATGAAGGAACCAATGAGATCAACAGAATGCTCCTAGTCGGCATGATGTTTAAAAAAGCAATGAAAGGCGAAATAGACCTTTTAGGTCCTGCAATGGCTGTAGGTCAAGAGCTGACGGGCGTACCATCTTTTGAAAGTCCTGACTTATCTGCGCCATTGGCCAAAGAAAAGACTTTGATTAAAAATCTGAAGAAAGCTGTACTTATGGCTGCTGGCAAAGCAGCAGAAAAATTTGGCCCGAAGCTAGATCATGAACAAGAAGTCTTGATGAATTTAGCTGATATGCTAACAGAAGTCTATGTAGCGGAATCTACCATTCTTAGAACAGAGAAGCTTATGGCTAGCTATGGTTCTGAAGGAAGTGAACTGTACCAAAACATGATGAGATTGTACCTCTATGAAGCAGTGACAAAAATTAAGAATGCTGGAGATGAAGCCGTAGCATGCTTTGCTGAGGGTGATGAGTTACGCGTACTGCTTATGGGCATGAAAAGATTTACGAAGATGGATCCCATCAATACCAAAGTGCTTAGACATTCAATTGCTGATGTTATGATTGAGGAAAACAAATTCCCTTATTCACTATACAAGTAATCAGTAATAGCACACACATAAAGAAACCGACCATTTAGGTCGGTTTTTTTTGTTTTATATGGTTTGGATTGCACTCAATTAAAAATAGCTTTGTTATGGTGTCAATCGCATCCGAATGATGGAAGAATTCAAAAAAAAATTAACCACAAAAGAGAAAGCGCTTCAGCTTAATCTTGATCAAAGAGTATATGGTACGGTAGCGGAGATAGGTGGTGGTCAGGAAGTAGCTGCATACTTTTTCAAAGCGGGTGCAGCGTCAGGAACGATTGCTAAGACCATGTCGGCGTATGACATGACATTTAGTGATGCTATCTACGGAAAATGTGATCGATACGTATCTAAAGAGAAGCTTGACCGAATGCTCGATCGTGAATACTCTCTGCTAGATCAACGCCTTACTCACAGAGCTAAAAAAACCACATTTTTTGCCTACGCGAATACCGTTGAGACGATCAATTACAACAGGAGTAACATTGGTCATGGTTGGATGGGCATCCGATTTCAGCGCCATCCTATGGCGGAACCAAATGAGTGTTTGATACATGTGACCCTAAAAGACAGGGATGCAGAATGGCAACAGCAGGTCTTGGGAATGGTGGGTGTTAACCTTATTCACTCGTGCTATAATTACAATACAGCTGAAGAGATCATTGAATGTCTCGTTGATAATCTGAGAACGGATCGGTTAGAAGTTGATATGTTTAGCATCTGTGGTCCAGATTTTCATCATGTTGATAATCGGCTGATGACGTTAAAACTGGTTAAAGCCGGATTAACACAAGCTGCGATGTTTGGTCCAGACAAGGACGTGATTCTTCCATCCGACATACTTTATAAAAAGAATACCATCGTTCTCAGAGGTCGGTTCAGGCCAGTCA
>JABSPG010000357.1 GCA_013214445.1 Ekhidna sp.
TGGATGCCAAGAATGAAAAAGGTCTCCATCGGGTAAGCTGGGATTTAAGATATCCTGCACCGAATCCAATCAGGCTAACCAAACCTGCGTTTCAACCACCTTGGGCCAGCGATCCTGTTGGGCCACTCGTTCCTCCAGGCACTTATTCTGTTGAGCTGTTTGTGACGGAGAATGGAAGGCTTACAGGGCGGGGAAGTGTTCACTCTTTCGAGGTTAAGCCCATTCCTACACTTGAAAAGTTAGACTTTAAGGCTATTGCTGCTTTTCAGAGTGAGACAAGAAATCTGATGCTACAAATTACTAGCTTTGGAGCGTCTCTTGGAGAGGCGAATGATCGATTGAGGTATATAGAAGCAGGCCTAAGAAAAGCCACCACATCTGAAGCCGAACATTTCTCAACAGTTGATTTACTAAAAAGACGTATAGGTGAACTACAATTCTCCCTGTATGGTGATCCCGCGAGAAACAGCCTCGATGAATCCACTCTTCCAGGTATTCAAGGAAGGGTAGGAGCAGTGGCATGGAATCACTGGAACACCACACAACTTCCCTCTGAAACTTTAAAACAGAATCTAGCTCAAGGAAAGAATGATTTTGACGCTTTTAAGGCCGATGCAGTTCAGTTTTTCAGAGATATGGAAGCCTTTGAATCTGAGTTGAAGGAAATAGGCGTACCCTATACAAAGGGAAGAGGTTTCTGAGTTTTTCTAACATTCTTAGCAACTATTTCCTAGTTACTTCCGTCTTATACAAAAGTTAATTAAATAAATGTATAAAGTAGGAAGTCTGGAGGAAATGGTGATGCTGCTAGCTGCGGCGATGAAAGAGGATGCTTATGCAGTCTCAATCGCACATGAGTATACACAGCGCACAAAAAATGAGATATCAATACCCGCAATCCACACGGTCTTAAAACGATTGGAGGATAAAGGTCTCCTCTCGTCTTATGAATCTGTACCAACTAAGGAAAGGGGAGGACGGAAGAAGCGGATCTATACGATTACCACAGCGGGTTACCAAGTCATACACGAATTGAGAAATCAGCGTGAGGAGATTTGGTCTCTGGTTCCCAAAATGAATATCTGATGGAGGATCAAGACCTACCGAAGCTTCCGCTGCGCTTTCTAAGATGGTTTTGCAAAGAAGAACTAATCGATGAAATAGAAGGTGACCTTTTTGAAGCCTATCAATACAGAGCACAAAAAGGAATAAAAGGGGCAAGATTCAAATTTTACAGAGAAGTACTGCAATCATTTAACAAGCGAAATATCGGCATAATGGAAAGGTATCAGAATACAAGCTTAGGACTCACTTGGTCTATGGTACAGCAATACAGCAAGGTGCTCATTCGTACGATGCAAAAGTCAAAACTGTATAGTTCCATATCCATCGTAAGTCTAACGTTGGGCATGGCATGTGCAGGATTGATTTATCTGTATTTGAAAAAGGAATTGAGTTTCGATACTGTTTATGACAATGCAGATCAGATCTATCGGATCAACCATTTCAGCAACAATTCCAACAGGAGTTTTGCCTTTGCCCCAACGGGAATGGTGCCATATCTGGTTGAAAACCTGGATGGAATCGAGCATGCCACACGTCTTTTCAAGTATCGAAGAGCAATACCCATTACAGTTACTTCAACGAATCAACCATTTAATGAAGCAGATTTTGGATGGGTAGATCCTACTTTTTTCGAGGTGTTCAATTTGCCAATCATAAGTGGTGCATTTGAAAGCTTTAAGCGGCCATACACGGTCATGATCAGTGAAAGTGCAGCAAGGCGGTACCTTGCTGATAAGAATCCCATAGGAAAGGCTATAACTTACAATGGAGAGTATGAAGCTACTCTTGAAGTAGTTGGTGTGTTTCAAGACTTTCCATCAAACACGAGTTTTAAGCTTGACTTAATCTCAAACTTTGAAACATGCCACCAGACAATGTGGGCAAGTGGATGGGTGAAAGATTGGAATAATATGTTTGTAAGTGCATTTGTGCACATAAAACCAGGCAGAGAAGAGGACGTACTAAAAGCTGCACAAGCCGCAATAGATGAAAACTATGTATCAAGCCGGGCACACCAATGGGAAACATCAATTCAGAAGTTGACGGATATTCATCTTCAGGAACCGCAAGATATTGGCGAATATAGCTCCCAAAATGATATGCAAACCATTACTCTTTTTGCGGCCATAGGCATTATCATCATGTGTCTGGGTTGCTTCAATTTTGTAAATATGGTGACTGCTCAGGCTAGTCAGCGTGCTAAAGAAGTGGGTGTACGTAAAGTACTTGGAAGTAGAAGAAAGCAGATTTCACAGCAGACGCTCTTTGAAACCATCGCTTTTGTTCTAATTTCTGGAGTTTTGGCATGGCTGATTATGTCAATCTTACTTCCATACCTTGAGTGTCTAACCATTCATAGTTATGATATCGAGGACATATTGAGCCTCTCGTTTATTTCGGGATTTTGTGCTACTATTCTGCTCATTGCCTTTCTGGCGGGAGCCTATCCAGCACTTTATCTTTCTAAGATCAATTCCTTGTTTCTGATGCGGAAGAACCACACGGCTGTGGGCGGCTCCAAGGTTCGTAATGTACTGGTTACACTACAGTTTACTATTACAAGCGGACTGGTCATTTGTACACTCATTGTTTTCTTGCAGATGAGGTACATCCAGAATCGTGATCTAGGATTTGATGAATCAACCATCATTAGTATGCCCATCCAGAATGATCAGGCTGTGATACCGAAGATCAATGCTTACAGAAATGAACTAAGTTCTTTTTCAGGGATTGGTAACCTGACAGCTGCATCTCATGAAATGTTGTCTGACTATACCTATATCAGCAATTTTAGCATTCAAGGATTTGATGATCTAAGGAAATGGGAACGATATACTGTGGAGCAGAATTACATTAACACGTTTGAATTGGAATTGGTGGCAGGAAGAGGATTTGACAGTTCGATACCCTCCGATTCTTCTGCTTTTGTATTGAATGAAAGTGCAATTGAGGCGCTTAATCTTACTCCACAAGAGGCTTTAAACTTGAATATCACCGACCGCAACTTAAATGTGACAGGTAAAGTCATTGGGGTGGTGAAGGACTTTCATTATCGTTCCCTGCACCATGATATACAGCCATTCGTCATGTATGTAAATTGGGACAGACTTGACTACATCTCTGTTCAGCTTTCAACAAACGATCTGGTGCGAAACATCGAACTGTTGGAAGAAAAGTGGATTGATGTATTTGGTGAGTCCGTTCCTTTCTTCTATCAATTCTTGGATCAGACTGCATTAGATCTATACCAAAGTGAGAAAAATGAAAGTATGCTTTTTTCTTCGTTCAGCTCTTTATCCATCCTGTTGGGAGCCTTAGGCTTGTTTGGTGCTGCGCTTTTTAACACAGAGCGGAGATACAAGGAAATCGGCCTAAGGAAGGTTTTAGGTGCGAATGCGATGCAACTAATTATGATGATCAATCAAAATTTTATCAAAATGCTGTTTGTGGCATTTATCGTAGCTGCACCACTTGCCTTTTTGCTAATGGACGATTGGCTGAGCGACTTTGCCTATCGCATAGATCAGCCAGTTTGGGTATACGTGATTACCATTTTTGTAATCTTTACGTTGGCTTCTTTTACAGTGAGTTATCTAAGCTGGAAAGCTGCATCCGCAAATCCTGTTGAAGCAATAAAGACCGAATAGTAATGTGGTATCGACTCAATATTCGATGAGGTCATCGACTATGTTATTACTTTGAAGCATGAGGATCACTATTTCAACTGTGTCAATCAGCTCACTAACAAGTTCTTTTAAAGTTTTCATCTGTTTTATAGGAGTAAAGGTATGATCCTAAAAGTCTCACATATACAGTGATCTTATCACATTTCTATGCTGTATTGATCTTTACGCATTTGATCATAAGATGTAGTTATCGCTTTTCAAGCTCATTTCAGTGCTCCAATCAGGGACTGCTTTGACACCTTGTCAGCTTAATTTCCAATATCTACCATTCTAATTTAGAACAGATATGAATTGACTATTCTGAGAACAATTGCGTCCGAAAAGTCCTTTCTACATAAAACAATAAAATTATGAAAGGAGAAATTGCAGCTAAACAACCGATTGCTATAGATGTAGAAGCCGGCGAGAGCTATGCTTGGTGTACATGTGGAAAATCTTCGGGACAACCATTCTGTGACGGTTCACATAAAGGGACAGACTTCACGCCTCTGATGGTAAAAGCAGAAGAATCAAAAACGATATATTTCTGCCAATGCAAGCAAACAGAGAATGCCTTTGGTTTTTGTGATGGACGACACAAAGAGCTCTAACCTACTATACTAATAGAGTGTCAGCAGCTCCTTCTTTCCTCCCGACTCTCCAGCCGAATGTTGAGGTTGTTTGGGAGAGGAGACAAGGTGATAATGTTTTGTCTGACTCAAAATATGCTTAGAAACTCCGCTGCAATTGTGATAGCATTGTTAAAAATACTATCACACATCAGCTATATGTTTTTTAGTTCCTTACCATTTCATTCGCCCAATCCACAATTTGCTTCGGAACTCTCTCATCCCAATTGCCAGGCTTTCCATTGAAAGAATCATTGGGGCTCTCATGTATGGTATTCCAGTGGTCCAGCCCCGGGTAAACAAGTAACTCGTGATCGCTATGCCCCACACGATCAAGCACATCGATAATCATTTGATTATCAAAGGCTGACATTATCCAATCGTTAGACCCATATAGAATTCTTACTGGGACAGACACTTTCTCCCATTCTCCAGCTAGATCAAATTTTTGTAATTGTTG
>JABSPG010000358.1 GCA_013214445.1 Ekhidna sp.
TAGTCACTTCCCAATTAATTGAATTGCTATATCCATTGAAATATGCCAAAAGCATTATACCAAGGGAGGCGATGAAAAGGATTGTTAGAGTTCTTTTTATCGTTTTGTTCACTTGTTTATCACTTTTGGAACTTTAAAGAGCTCACCGTTATGCTCAGGGGCATTTTTGAAAGTTTCTTGATGCAATAAGTGTGATCCTTTCTTGTCTTTTCTAAGCACATTTATTTCATAAGACATATTAGTGAGTGGCTCTACTCCTTCCGTATCTACTTCATATAGCTGATCCATCCAATCAACCATTTGCTGAAGCTCGTGGATCATTTTGTCTCTTTCAACATCATCAAATTCCAGTCGAGCAAGATGTGCTGTTTTTTCTACGATTTCTTTTGTGATCTTCATCTTTAGGATTCAGTGTATTTGTTTAGTTCAGTTTGAATCACACGTGAAACTTCTTGCCTAAGTTGCTTCACATCTTGATCCTCACTGCCTTTGGGCCATATCGGCTCATGATAGACAATTCTACATTTTCTTCTTCTGATGTTAAACAAATCATCATCTGATTGAATGAGAAAATTGTCTGGTAGTGAAACGGGTAAAATAGGGATGTTATTCTCCACGGAGAGTTTAAAAGCTCCATCCTTGAAATCAACCATTTGTGGGTATGTCTTTAATCTGATTCCTCCTTCAGGAAAGAAGCCCAGATTGTACCCCTCTTCAATTGCTTTTCGTGCTTTCACTAAACTCTGTGCCCTACTCCTGTAACTAGCTCTATTCACTGTAATATGTAGGGTCTGATACATGAAGCCAAAAAGTGGGATCCTCGCCAAAGAGCTTTTTCCTACAAATTTGAAGGGTAAGGGGAATAAGCCCAAGATCGGAATATCCAAATACGAAAAATGATTAGCGCAAAGGATGTATTGCTGTTTTCTGTCCAGCCGGAATCGCCATTCCTTGTTAACAGGTATAAAAGCCATCTTCATGAAGCACCAGGCCCATAGATTATTGACTCTAAGCGCGATGTTATGCAGCCCTCTAAATGGCACCATTAATAATAGCGGGATAATTAGAAGTGCGAAGAAAAAGGCCATAGAAAAAATAGCCCAGAAAGAGTACAGCCGTCTCAAAATCATCTTGCCGATTGGGTGTGCAATTAAGCCGCTAAATTAGCAGCAATTTCCAGTCGGTAGAAAAAAATCAATGACTGTGTAATATTTTCATAGTTTCGAAAACTAATGGTCAAGATAAAACAAGAAAAGTTGTGAGTTTATTAAAAGTAGAAAGTGTCAGCAAGTCCTACAGTGAGCATCAGGCATTGGCTAATGTGAGTATGGAGATACCTGCACAGACAATCTTTGGGCTTTTAGGCCCTAATGGTGCAGGGAAAACCACCCTTATTAGGATCATCAATCAAATCATTGAAGCCGATCAAGGCTCCATACTTTTTGATGGGGTGCCATTGAATCTTGAGCATATCAAAAACATTGGTTATCTACCCGAAGAACGTGGATTATACAAAAAGATGAAGGTTGGTGAGCAGTTGGTCTATCTTGGGCAGCTGCGAGGGTTATCTCTTAGAGATGCAACTAAGACTGGAAAGGAATGGTGTAAGAAACTAGGTATTGGAGACTGGTGGGGAAAAAAGGTCGAAGACCTTTCCAAAGGGATGGCTCAGAAGATTCAATTCATTGCCACAGTGATGCATGAGCCTAAGTTAATCATCCTCGATGAACCATTTTCAGGTTTCGATCCGGTGAACGCGAACCTAATTAAGGATGAAATTTTGGAGTTGAGAGACAAAGGAGCGACCATCATTTTCTCTACTCACAGAATGGAATCAGTGGAACAACTTTGTGACCATGTGGCGATGATCAATAAGTCGGAAAAAATCTTGGATGGATCAAAAGCTGAAATTAAAGAGCAATTTAGGGATGGTTCGTACTATGTAGAATTTAAAGAGGGAGAAATCTCATCTGGCTCAAGCTTTGAATTAATAAGCACGGAGGATATTGGTCGGGGATTGAGGCGAGCACTTGTACAGTATTCTGCCGAAGGTAATCCCAATGATTTACTAAAAGAACTTATTGGTCAAGTAGAGATTCACTCATTTGTGGAGCGTATCCCTAGCATGAATGATATTTTCATTTCGCTGGTAAAAGGAAATCCTGAATTGGTAGAATCATAATCACCCTCAAACTTTAGAAAAATGAACAAGATATTATTAGTAATACAGAGAGAGTTTATGACAAGGGTGAAGAAGAAGTCATTTCTTCTAGCAACCATTTTGGTGCCCTTGATTTTTCCAGCCATCATCGGATTGATGGTGTATTTGAAGTCCGAAAGCGAGAAGAACAAAGAGCAAGAACTAATCTATCTTCTGAATGATAGTGCATTGGTGACTTTCGAAGATTCAGATCGATACAAGTATGAAAATGTTGAAGGTCCTTTGGATTCCGCAAAGTCTACTTTTAGCAAGTCTGAGGCGTTTGCTCTGATATATATTCCAGAGCTTGATATTGAAGATCCAAAAGGTGTTGCTTTTTATGCGAAAAGCTCGCCTGGTGTAACCCTGGTCCGAGGGTTTGAAAAAGACATTGAATCTCAAATTCGCGACAGGAAGCTGACATTGGCAGGATTGTCGGATGATCAGCTAGATCAGCTGAAAACAAGCGTGTCGATTTCGTCTTTTAACCTTTCAGATACGGGCGATGAGAAGAAAAGTGATGCTAAATCTACTTTTTGGATCAGTTATGTCATGGGCTTCCTTATTTACATTTTCCTTTTTGCCTATGGTTCACAAGTGATGCAAGGGGTAATTGAGGAGAAGAGTAGTAAGATTGTAGAAGTGATTGTGTCTACTGTCAAGCCATTTCAAATGATGGTTGGTAAAGTGGTAGGCGTAGCTTCTGTAGGGATCATTCAGTTTGTAATCTGGATGGTTTTGATGGGCGTAATTTGGGCCGTCATTGGTTCTTTGCTGGGTCTAGACCCTTCACAGGCTCAAGCTGCTGGAATGACGCCAGAGCAACAGCAAATTCAGTCCAATGAAATTTTGGAGATTATTCAGGATGTAAATTGGACTCAGATTATTTCCTTGTTCCTGTTCTATTTCTTGGGTGGATATCTACTTTATGGGGCACTTTTCGCAGCTGTGGGCTCAGCAGTAGATACTCCAGCAGACGCGCAGCAATTCATGATGCCTATCATGCTTCCAATCATTATCAGTTTGATGGGGCTGTTTATGTTCGTTTTTGAAGATCCTGACGGTACAGTAAGTTTTTGGCTCTCCATCATTCCTTTTACTTCACCCATTGTGATGATGGGTAGAATCGGATTTGGAGTTCCGGCTTGGGAGATAGTTCTAAGTATGGTGCTACTTGTTGGAGGGTTTATTTTCACCTTGTGGCTAGCTGGAAGAATCTACCGGATTGGAATTCTAATGCATGGAACAAAAGTGAACTACAAAGTGCTTGCTAAATGGTTGATGCAGAAAAATTAAGATGATCGTGGTTATTTTTAACCAAACGATCAATGGTTGAAACAGAACTTTAAAGAAGCTACAGGTAGCAGGCTAGCCCCACTACGACCTCACTTAAAGTGGATCGTGGTGGGGTTTGCTGTTTTAATCAGTTTCGGATCGATTTATTACACAAATAACCTTGTAGAACAGATTCGAGAACGTGAGCAAAGATTGATAGAGATTTATGCAAGTTCTTTAGAGTTTCTCGCCAATGAAAGTGAAAACGTAAACTTCTTCCTAATTCTGGATGAAATAGTTGCTGCAAACAACTCTATCCCGGTAATTCTTACTGATGAGAATGAAAAGCCTGAAGACTACCGAAACTTGAGCAAGGCAGACCGAATTGAAAATATCGAATCAAGAAATGCCTTTCTAGCAAAGCAGATTGAATTGATGAAAGAGGATCACGACCCTATCCAAGTGACGCTAAAGGATGATCAGGACAACATCTATGGCTATAAATATATTTTTTATAAGAATTCCTTCCTGCTGAGCCAGATACGTTTCTACCCATACGTTCAGCTATCTGTCATTGGACTTTTTGGGTTTATTATTTTCTTCATCCTAAACTATATGCGAAAGGCAGAGCAGGATCGGGTGTGGGTCGGGCTTGCTAAAGAAACTGCTCACCAACTAGGAACGCCTCTTTCGTCTCTCATGGCCTGGTCTGAATACTTCAAAGGCATTTATCCAGACCAGAAAGAAGTAATGATTGAATTTGATAAGGACATAGACAGGCTCAATGTAATTACTGATCGTTTTTCAAGTATTGGTAGCGAGCCGCAACTTGCTCTTCATAATGTGGTAGATGTAGTGGATGATATCGTGTTGTATCTTCAGAAACGGCTCTCGACGAAAATTGAGATTACTGTATCAGTTTTCCCCAATCGTGAGATGATGGCAAGAGTAAATCAGTCTCTATTCGCATGGGTAATTGAAAACTTATGTAAGAATGCTGCAGATGCCATGCAAGGAAAGGGATCAATTCATATCAATATTTT
>JABSPG010000359.1 GCA_013214445.1 Ekhidna sp.
CCAGCGATTCTTTTTTCAGGAGGAAAGGATTCAATTTGCGTAACTCATCTGGCTAGAAAGGCCTTTCACCCAGCCAAGATTCCTTTTCCGCTAGTTCATATCGACACAGGACATAATTTTCCCGAAACGATGAGTTTTAGAGATGACCTTGTTCAAGATTTGGGAGCTAGACTTATAGTTGGTTCTGTTCAAAAATCCATTGATGATGGACGTGCCACAGAGGAGAAAGGAAAGAATGCTAGTCGAAATGCTATTCAGACAATTACTCTTTTGGATACCATAGAAGAACATGGCTTTGATGCTTGTATAGGGGGAGCAAGAAGAGACGAAGAGAAAGCACGTGCAAAGGAGAGGTTTTTTTCTCACAGGGATGAATTTGGCCAATGGGACCCAAAGAATCAACGTCCCGAGTTATGGAATATATTTAACGGTAAACACCAGTTTGGTGAGCACTTTCGTGTTTTTCCTTTAAGCAACTGGACTGAGATGGACGTATGGCAGTATATCATGGCCGAGAATATTCCTATCCCATCACTATATTTTGCTCATCAGCGGGAGGTTATTTGGAGAAATAATACTTGGCTTCCTGTTTCGGATTTCATTCAGATTGAGGAAGGAGAAGAAGTAGTCAACAAAAAGTTGAGGTTCCGAACTCTTGGCGATATCACAATCACTGGCGGTGTAGAATCTGATGCTGATGACTATGCGAAGATAATCGAAGAGGTTGCTGCAGCCAGGCATACAGAGCGTGGCAATAGAGCAGACGACAAGCGATCTGAGACTGCAATGGAAGACAGAAAGAAAGAAGGATATTTTTAACTGCTACTAGACCAGAGAACAATGGAAGGATATTTAGATATGGAATTATTACGCTTCACAACAGCTGGTAGCGTAGATGATGGTAAAAGTACTTTGATAGGTCGACTGCTGTATGACTCTAAGTCTATTTTTGAAGATCAGTTAGACCAGGTGAGACAGACTAGTGAGAAAAGAGGAGCAGCTGAAGTAGATTTGGCTCTTTTGACTGATGGTCTAAAAGATGAAAGGGAGCAGGGAATTACGATAGATGTCGCTTACCGGTATTTTGCTACTCCAAAGCGAAAATTCATCATAGCTGATACCCCAGGACACATTCAGTATACCCGTAATATGGTTACTGGAGCATCAACCGCAAATGCTGCCTTGATTCTCGTTGATGCCAGAAATGGAGTAATCGAGCAAACTTGCAGACATTCAATCATAGCATCACTACTTCAAATCCCACATATCATCGTCTGTATCAATAAGATGGATTTGGTTGATCACAGTGAAGAGAAATTCAACCAGATAAAAGAAGATTTTGAAGACTTTGCATCCAAGTTAGATGTTAAGGATGTCCGATTTATCCCAATTAGTGCGCTTAATGGAGATAACGTCGTAAATAGAAGTGCAAACATGTCTTGGTATGAGGGGTCTACTCTTTTATATACGCTGGAAAATCTACACATAGGTAGTGACCATAATCATATTGATTGCAGGTTTCCCGTGCAAACAGTGATCCGTCCTCAGACGGATGAGTACCATGATTACAGAGGTTATGCAGGGCGTATTGCAGGAGGTGTATTTAAGCCCGGAGATGAAGTGACGGTTTTACCGTCTGGTTTTACGTCCGCGATAAAGTCAATCGATACATATGAGGGCTCAGTAGAAGAGGCATTTGCACCAATGTCGGTTACAATTACTCTAATGGATGACATAGACATTAGCAGGGGGGATATGATAGTGAGGACAAATAATCAACCTGAGGCAAAACAAGATATTGAAGTAATGCTGTGTTGGTTGAACACGAAGGGTCCGCAATCAAGAGCAAAATATACCGTCAGACACACATCAGCGGATGCAAAAGCAATGATCAAAGACATTCGATACAAATTAGATATCAATACTCTGCATCGGGATGAGGCTGACAAGGATATTACAGCCAACGATATTTGTAGGGCAACTATACGTACTACAAGGCCTCTATTAGTGGATTCTTATCGCAAAAATAGAAATACAGGAAGTATCATCTTAGTTGATGAAGGAACTAACGAGACTGTTGCAGCAGGAATGATAATATGAGTGTAGACTTGAACAAACTTGTAGAATTGGCAAAAGATGCCTCCTTGGCTGCAGGGAAAGAGATCATTAACATTTATGAGTCAGGTGATTTTTCTGTAGAGGCAAAATCTGATGAATCTCCTTTGACTTTAGCAGATAAAGCTGCTCACGAAAAAATAGTTTCATTCTTGACACCTACTGGGATTCCGATACTTAGCGAGGAGGGTAGAAGCATTGCTTTCGATGAAAGGTCAAAATGGGATTACTTCTGGATGGTTGACCCCTTGGATGGAACAAAAGAGTTTATTAAAAAGAATGGTGAATTTACGGTAAATATTGCTTTGATCCATCAAGGAGAGGCTGTGTTAGGTGTAGTTTATCCACCTGTATTGGAAGACTTGTACTGGGCTGTTAAGTCGGAAGGCGCATTCAGACAAACTGGTGACAATATTCAAAAGTTGGAAACTTCTGGAAATGACTTGAATCAGTCAGGCTTAAGAGTTGTTGCATCTAGGTCGCATATGAGTCAAGAGACTGAATCATTTGTAACGGCTCTTAAGGAGCCTGAAATTGTTTCTAAAGGTAGTTCATTGAAATTTTTATTGGTGGCGTCTGGTAAGGCCGATGTATATCCAAGATTTGGACCCACGATGGAGTGGGATACTGCAGCTGCTAACGTTATTGTAACCGAAGCTGGAGGAAGGGTCACCCTTGAAGATCGAAACACTCCTTTAACTTATAATAAGGAAAATCTGCTAAATCCATATTTTTTAGTTTTATCCTAGGTTTTATTAAGTGATCACCTCTGTTTTTGCCTAAAGTAACACAGATCTTGACAATGTCATTGTTGGCAAAGCCTAGCAGGAATCAAATCCAACAGCTTGAGAAAAGGCTTAGAAAAGAATTAATCCAATCCACTACCATGCGGAGATCCCCATGAGCGCTAGTCAAATTGCTGAGCTAGGATCGAAAGTCAGTGCCTTAGGACCAGAATCGGCTTCTATAACAAACAATTAATCGATTAAGGGAGGAAGCGACAAAGGATAATTTTGATGTAGGTACTTGATAAATTGAATGTTTTTAATATTTATCTAGTTGATTTTCAGCATCGTAAGGCACATTATCAGGTGCTTGATTATGGAGGAAAAGTAATAAGCCTCGCTTTGTTCGAGTTTCGTGATGACCAAGTTTGCTTCGACACCTAGCTATTAGGTGGCCAGAGAGATTCATTTGCGAAAAATGCGGACGAACTACTACTGTAAAGGCAAGCTGGACAGAACCAAGCAATGCACTAAAAGTGGCTATCAAGATCCCTGCCAGCGGTACTCTCCTTGATAAGGTCAAGTTCCCTATCCTGAAGGCCTTCTTATATAGTCTATTTCATAGCCACTAATAAGCAAGGTATTTCGTCTACTGAGCTGAGTCGTAAACTAGGGTTATAGCAGAAGACTTTTTTGGTCATTCAAAACAGAACGCTATGAAAGCTATGGCCAGTAGTCGACAGTATCCTATGATGGGAAGGTATAATCGCATTCAACGTTATAGTTCAACAGGTAGAAGGTACTGAAAGACGTCAAAACAATGCGAAAAGCGCGAAGCAGTCGCTATGGAGCGAGAAGGAAAAGAAATCAGTGAGTATATGCACTACTTAGCAAGGTGGGAGTGATCGGTCACTAAAGCCTTTCTATGAAGATCACATTGATCCAAATGCAAAGGTTTAGAGTAGTAAATGTCACCCTTGAAAATGACTATCCAGACCTAGAAAGCGCTGAATCGGGTAAGAAAGAGGAAAATTTGCAGCATATGCATCGGGTTATCGTGATGCTGAAAGCGTGGCTAAGATGCACTCATCATTCAGTGATACATTTACAGGGGTATTTTGATGAATACTGCTACAGGTTTAACCGACATCCAAAGAAAGAAGGAATCTTTGGAAACATGATGAATCGTATGGTTCCTCATGCTCTTGTGTTCTGCAAAAAGGTAACTATAGCGTAAGTGCCCATTTCAAAAAGAACTTCATAAACTGAAATCTTTAAGGTGAATTTCTTACAAGAAGAGTTGTCACTAATTTCATTTTCATCTTCGGTGTCTCAGATGATCACAATTTCAACACGAATGAAATACTTCTTTACTATCATGATTTATTGTATGCTTATTTCTTAGTTTTGCTGGCATGAAAAACACGAGGGTATACACAATTATTCTCCTTTTATTATTTGGTTTTGTTTCGTCATTTTCTCAGGAAGTAGACCCTTCAAGTGTTTCCGATCAGCAGTTGAAAGAGGCGGTAAATAATGCTCAGAACCGTGGTTATTCACAGCAACAGATTGAAACTTTAGCTAGAGCACGTGGATACTCTGAAACTGAAATAAGTAACTTGAGACAGAGGATAGTGGATTTGCAAGCTGAAAATGGAGGTGCTGAATTGACAGAGACTCAATTGAGAGAGGAGCTGGGTGATGACTATGAGTCCGAGCTGGAAGAAATGAAAAAGACCACTAAAGGTGTTTCTGAAATTGAGGGTAAGATATTCGGAAACTCCCTATTTTCCAATCCAAGACTCACCTTTGCACCAAGTACGAATATACCAACTCCTGTGGGATACCGGGTAGGAGCAGGGGATGAGATAGTCATTGACATCTGGGGTGCTTCAGAGAAAACATATCAACTGGCGGTCAGTCCGGAGGGTACTGTGAAAATACCACGTATTGG